>QIHU01000677.1 GCA_003231035.1 Acidobacteriota bacterium | reverse complement strand
GCCACCGCGCCGTCTTCCCATTGAATTTCCTGCCCATCCGCGGGTGCTGTCATATCGTTGAAGGATCTGCTCAAACCGTCCCTCCGAATCGAGTTAGTCAAGGGTTTAGTGGCGCCGTAGGGTATCACGCCGCTGAGCGAGGAATCCGGTATGCTAGGGGCGTAACTTCACGAAAAACCGAGACCGCAAGTGGGAGGGGACTTTGACCATTCTCCAATCAACCCGGCGCCACTCCAGCACGGTGGAGCAGCGCTTGGCCGACTACGAGTCCTTGCTGGAGATCGGTGTCGAGCTGGCCAGTAGCCTCGACCCCAGCGAAGTTTTGGAGCTCGCGCTCGAAAAAGTCGAAGCCGTCTGTGACGCCGAGAGCAGCTCGATCTGGGAGGTCGACGAAGAGCGCGGAGAACTCTTCTTTCGCACCGTGCGCGGCCTCGGCGCCGGCAAGATCCGCAGCCGTCGCCTGGCCTTGGGCGAAGGCATCGCCGGCAACGTCGCCCTCACCGGCAAGGCGGAGATCGCCAATGACGTGCAAGCCGACCCTCGCTTCCACACCTACGGCGACACCAATTTCTTGCCCCAAGCGATGCTCACCGTACCGCTGATCTCGCGAGCACGAGTGATTGGCGTTCTACAACTGCTCAACTCCTCCGGCAGGCCCGGTTTCACCTCTGACGATCAACGGCGCATGGAACTCTTCGCCGGACTGCTCGCCCCGGCGATCGAGAACGCGCGCCTCTACGCACGACAGAAATGCCAGTTCTTCGGCATCGTCACCGCCCTAGCCGAAGCGATCGACAAGCGAGACCCCTATACCGGCAATCACGTTCGCCGGGTGGTCGCCTACAGTCTCCTGCTGGGCAGAGAACTGGGGTTGAATGACACCCAACTCGAAGAACTGCGCCTCGCCGCGACCCTGCATGACGTCGGCAAGATCTCGGTGCCCGACATCATCTTGCAGAAGCCCAGCGCCCTGGACACCGCTGAGTTCGAGGTCATGAAACGTCACACCATCGACGGTGCGACCATCGTCTCTCAGCTCCACGAGCTACGCCACCTGGCCGAAGTCGTCCGTAGCCACCATGAACACTTCGACGGTTCCGGCTATCCCGACGGCCTCGCCGGAGACGACATCCCGATGGGGGTGCGCATCGTCGCCATCGCCGACGCCTTCGACGCCATGACCACCAGCCGCCCCTACCGCGAAGCCCAGTCCCACGAGCGCGCCGCCAAAGAGATCTGCCGCACCTCTGGCAGCCAGTTCTGCCCCCAAGTATCCGAGGTCTTCCAGCAGCTCTTCCAAGCCGGCCAGTTCACCGTGGAAGCCGGCCAAGAAGTGCTCCAGCAACTCGCCGAGGCCCTCGGCGTTCGCCCCGAAGATGCGTGTACTTAGAATTCTCAGACCCGAACCGCGATAGATTCCCCCCATGGAGATCGACTGGAAACCCCTCATCCAAGCCGCCCGCGCCGCCA
This sequence comes from Acidobacteriota bacterium, assembly GCA_003231035.1. Lineage (GTDB taxonomy): Bacteria > Acidobacteriota > Thermoanaerobaculia > Multivoradales > SZUA-115 > SZUA-115. Next base: position 7,577 of record QIHU01000677.1, on the reverse strand, counting down.
GCGAACACGCCTACGCCCCGTTCAGCAAATTCAAGGTCGGCGCCGCCCTGCTCACCACCGACGGCCGGATCTTCACCGGCTGCAACGTAGAGAACCGCACCTACGGCCTCACCATCTGCGCCGAGCGCTGCGCCATCACCGCCTGGGTCGCCGCCGGCTCCCCCGGCCAACTCCAAGCCCTAGTCGTCCACGCCGACCTCTCGCCCCCCGCAAGACCCTGCGGCATGTGCCGAGAAACCCTGGCCGAGTTCGCCAAAGACCTCCCCATCCTCCTCATCAACCCTGACGACGAGCACGAAGAGGTCAGCCTCAAAGAGATCTTCCCGCAGCCCTTCGAGTGGGCCGGTCCCTAAGCAGTCCGGCCTAAGCGGCCGGGCTCGCGCCTTACGCGCACCTACAGTGGTGGCCCCGAGACGCGAGGACGCAAACACACTCCACTCCAAGCCGCCCCAGCTAGGTCTGGAAGACCCCCGTCCTAAAGGCAGGAATCTCCCCTCCAAGGCCCACACACTCCAACGCCCTCCCCAACACCCGCCGCGTCTGGGCAGGATCGATAATCGCATCGACCCACAACCGCGCCGCCGCGTAGCGAGGATTCATCGCGTCGTCGAAGCGCTTCTGAATGCGCGCCAGAAGCTCCGTCTTCTCCTCCTCGCTCACTCCATCCCCTCGGTTGCGCAGCTGGATCGAAAGCAGAGTATTGGAGGCTTGCTGCCCTCCCATCACCGCGATCGCCGCCGAAGGCCAGGCGAAGAGAAAACGGGCGCCGTAGGCTTTGCCGCACATCGCATAGTTGCCGGCGCCGTAGGAGTTGCCCACGAAGAGGGTGATCTTCGGCACCACCGAATTGGCCACGGCGTTGACCATCTTAGCGCCATCTTTGATGATCCCGCCACGTTCAGCTCGGCTCCCCACCATGAAGCCGGAGACGTCTTGAATGAACAACAGAGGGATCTTCTTCTGATTGCACAACTCCACGAAACGCGCCCCTTTGGAGGCTGAATCGGAGTAGATAACACCCCCGATCTGCAACTCTTTGTCAGACTCGCCAGTGCCCGTGCGCCGCGCCACGATCGAGCGCTGGTTGGCCACCACGCCGACCGCTTTACCTTCGATCCAACCGGTGCCGCAGATCAAAGTCTTGCCGTAGCTCGCCTTGAACTCGTCGAACTCACTGCCATCGAGCAACCGCGCCAGCAACTCGTAGCTGTCATAGGGCTTGGCGCGATCGATCGGCAGAACGCCGCCGATCTCAGCCACTTCGTGGACCGGCTCCATGGGAGGACGGCGGGCAAAGGGCGATCCAGGCACCTCTCCCAACTGCTCGACTTGGCTACGAATCTTGGCCAGACAACTCGCATCGTCCGGGTGACGGTGATCGACCACCCCGGAAACATCGCACTGCACCATCGAGCCCCCCAACTCCTCGTTCTCGATCTCCTCGCCAATCGCCGCCTTCACCAAGTGCGAGCCCGCCAAAAAGATCGAACCGGTACCGTCCACAATGTGCGACTCATCGCTCATGATCGGCAAGTAAGCCCCCCCCGCCACGCACGGTCCCATCACCGCCGCCACCTGCAAGATCCCCTCAGCCGAAAGCCGCGCATTGTTGAAGAAGGCGCGGCCGAAGTGCTCCTTGTCGGGGAAGATCTCATCTTGCAATGGCAGGAAGACTCCCGCTGAATCGACCAAGTAGACCAAAGGTAGCCGATTCTCCAGCGCGATCTCCTGCGCCCGCAACACCTTCTTGGCGGTCAGCGGAAACCACGCGCCTGCCTTCACCGTGGCGTCATTGGCCACCACCATCACCTCGCGGCCGTGAATCCGGCCGACGCCGATCACCACTCCGGCCGCCGGAGCACCACCGTGCTCCTCATAGAAACCGTGGGCCACCCACAGCCCCAACTCCAAGAAGGGAGCGCCCGGATCGCACAACGCTTCGACCCGCTCGCGCGCCGTCATCTTGCCCTTGGCACGATGCTTCTCTTGGCGTTTGCGCCCACCGCCCAGGCGAATCTCCGCCTCCTCCTGGCACATCGCCTCCACCTCACCACGCCAGTGCTCGGCCCGGCGGGCGAATTTGTCGTCCTTGCGCAGCTTGCTTTCAATCAGGGCCAAAGGGTCTCTCCTCAGGGTCGGTTTCGCGGCAGCTGCATTATAGGGTGGGCAAGCCCTTACCAGTGCTAACCCTGCTAGCATCCCGCCCATGAAGATCCGTCTCCTCGCCTTCGCCACCGCCAGCGATGCGTTGGGCACTGAGGAGCGCGAGGTCGAGGTGGCCGAGGGCTTTACCGTCGAGGATCTTCAAAGATGGCTCGGTGAGCAGTATCCCGCGCTGGCTCCGCTGTGGCCGAAGTTGGCGATCGCGGTGGATGGCGAGATCTGCTCGCGCCAACGGGTGTTGACCGAGGGCTGTGAGGTGGCGCTACTACCACCGGTATCCGGGGGCTGTGAGCCGAGTTGTGACACTGAGCCACCTCGGGCGGCACTGGTCGACGAGCCGATCGACGTCGCGGCGCTCACCGCTACAGCCAGTGGCCCAGGCCGCGGCGCCGTAGTGCTCTTCCTGGGCACGGTTCGCGATCATCACGGGGGGCGCTCGGTCCTGGCGATCGACTACAGCGGCTACCGACCGATGGCGCTGGGCCGTCTGCAACGGATCGTCGACGAATTGGAAGCGGAGGATAACGAGCTGCGCGTCGCGATCACTCACCGGCTGGGAAAACTGAAGCCCGGCGAGGCCAGCGTCGCCATCGCCGCGGCCTCACCCCACCGCGCCGCCGCCTACGCCGCTAGCCGCGTGGCGCTGGAGCGGCTCAAGGCCGAGGTCCCGGTGTGGAAGCACGAGCTCTACGCCGACGGCGAACGGCGATGGCGCGAGGAAGAAAGCCTCCTTACAACAACCCGGCAGTCTGCGTGACCCACACCTGAAAGCCCGCATCCAAGCGGCGCCACGAACGGTCGAGCCGCTGCCGAAGGGCTTCGCCCGTAGCCGGTTCACCTTGGGCGACCGAGGCTAGAAACTCTTGCAGAGCGGCGGCTTGGGAGCCCTCCTCACCGTCGATCAGATAGCGCATGAACAGGGCGCTGTGGGCATGGTTGTTCTCCTCGTCGAGGGGTGAGACGAAGCGCCGCCAACCCAGCGTGGTCAGCCGTTGGAGCGGCATCAACTTGCCGGTGGCGATGGCGTCTCGGGTCTGTTTGAGCGCCGCGCGGGTTCCCGAATAGGTGACACTGGCCGGACCTCGACTCACCCGCCCCCCCATCCTCGTGGAATCGACACCGCGCGGGCCGATCGCCGAGCCGCCGAGATCCCCAGCCAACCCCTCGTCGAGCCAGGCGGGAAGGGCTGGACCCAAAGCCCGCTGGTTGAGCAGGTGGGTGAGCTCATGGGCCAAGGTCTCCGCCACTTCGTCATCCTCCCGAACCGAGGTGTAGAGCGCCACCAGGCCATGGCCTACGTGGCCGGCGGGATGGAGGCCGGTCAGCTCCGAGTCGAGAGCCTGAAATCGGCGGTAGTCCGCCTGTTGGCTAAAGAGCAGGATCGCCTCTGCCGGCTCGCCGATCGGCCGGCGCCGATAACGCTGCCGGTAGGCTGCGTCGACACTGTTGGCAACCACTCCCAGCCACTCCAAGAAAGAACCCTCTTCGACATCGGTCCACAGGGGGTAGGGGCCGAGCGTCGCATTCGACTGAGACAGGCCGAGGAGGCGTTGCGCGACAGCCAGCCGACTGGCTTCGGGTGGTTGTCCCAGCAGTGGCAAATTCGGCGCGGGTGCCGACCCCAACAACGGCTCCGTACGCTGGGGCAGCCGCACCCAACCCTCGGCTTCGCCATGGCGCAGACGCGCCCACTCGCCCTGCCGGTCGTACACCGTGAGGTTGGCGTAGAGATCGAAACGAACGACGACCGTCGCCGACTCAGTCGGACTTTCGCGCATCACCATTCCAGGCTTCACCCACTCGTAGGGCATCGCGCCGATGACTTCGGGCTCTCGACGCGCGACCAAGCGGCCGGAGGCGGACTGGGAGTCCTCGGTGTTGACCAGAACCGAGGGCCCCTCCCCGCGCGCCGAGGGCGGTAGCCACTTCTCGCGAAAAACCCCAGCCGCCGGACCGACCACCGGCCAATCTTGAGCCCTTTCGATCCACTCCGCTTCCGGGTGCTGGCTGATCCAAGCAAAGCCGCTCAACCCTCCCACCAGCAGCACGAAGAGCGCCACGACGAAGAAGGTACGCACCGCCCGCTACCGTTTCTTGACGACCTTCAAGGTCAACGGGTTGCGCGCTGGCAAGTGGATTACTTGGCCGTCGTAGAACTCGGCCATCGTCGCCCGGCGCTGGCTGTCGCCGGCCGCAAGCTCGCTCCACCGCCCAGCGATCAGGATCAACATCCGGTCCGGGTGGAGGTAGTGCTGGGCCGCTCGCCGCACCTCTTCGGCCGTCACCTTCTCGATGTTAGCCCGGTACTCGCTCCAGAACCGGTGCGGCCGGCCGAGGAGCTCGTCCTCGGCGAAGTAGCCGGCGATCTCCGAGGCGCTGTCGAAGAGGAGTGGGAAGACCGAGGTCAGCGAAGTCTTCACCCGTTTGAGTTCGCCTCTGCTGGCTGCCCGGCGCTGGAGGCGCTCGATCTCTTCGAGGATCAGTTTGAGCGACAAGGCGGCGGTGGGATTGGCGGTATCCAAGGAGATCTGGAAGTCCCCCGGCCAGTGGTCGCCCACCTCGAAGCGGGAGCGCACTCGATAGGCCAAGCCCTCGACCGTACGCACCCGACCGCCGATGCGAGAGACCAACTCACCGCCTCCGAGGAGCTCATTCATCACCGTCAGGGCGAAGAATTCGGGGCTATCCCAGGTCTTTCGAACCGCTCCCAGGTGGCCCAAGGCGATCTTGGCTTGCGGAATGTCGCGTTCGAGATGGTAGAGGCCGGCTCGAGGTCGATGGGTGGGAGCCGGAGGGGGCCAAGCGGGGGCGGGCGGGGGCGGCCCCGCGCGCGCGATCCAAGCCGCGATAAACCCTTCCAGCCGCTCGAGAATGTACTCGCGGTCCACATCGCCAGAGACCGCGAAGACCATCTGCTCGGGTCGCCAGTAGCGCCGATGGAAGGCGGCGAGATCGGCCGGCTCGATCGCCGCCAAGGTCGCGGGGGTGAGGTCGCGGGTAATGAAGTGGTCCTCGCCGTAGATCAACCGTCCCCACTCCCGGCCGAGCGTGTGCACCGGATCGTCATTGCGATGGCGCAGGCTCTCGCTCAAATTGCCCTTGGCTAGAGTGAGACTGGCCGCCTCGAAACGGGGCCGGGCCAGCATGTCGAAAAAGCGGTCGAGCGCTTCGTCGAGAACCCACGAGGCACAGTCGAGGCTGGCGCCCGAACGGCTGTTGCCGGCCACCGCGCGCAACTGGGCACCGAGAGCATCGACCCGTTGGTCAAAGAGGGCGGCCGTCAAGTCACCGCCGCCGCCGCGACGCATCATCGCCGCGGTCAACGAGGCGAGCCCCACTTGCTCGGGTGGATCGAGCCAGGCGCCGACGCGCAGCGCCGCGGTCACTTCGACCAGCGGCAAGGAGTGATCCTCGGCCACGTAGACCACCACACCGCTGGGTAGAAGGTGACGATAGGCGTCACCGTCCGGCACCTGGAACGAGCCGCGTTCGAACCTCAGCTGGCTGGGGTGGTTGACGATTCCCTTGCTCCCCCGATCCGCGCCCTGGGCCGTCAGTGAAAACGACAGGGATCCGGCTGCCACCAGGGTCCATGTCAGCAGGCCGCGCCAGGAGAGAACCCTCATGGCTGCGCCTCGGCCGACGCCGATCGTTGGCGATAGATGGCCACCGTTCGCTGGGTAGGCTGGAAGTAGCGTCGCGCCACCCTTTGTACATCTTCCGGAGTGACGGCCAAGGTCCGCTCGGCCCAGCTTTCGAGCAACCGCCAGTCTCCCAGGCCCTCTGCCATCAGCAGTTGCAAGAGCAGGGAGGACGGCTCGCGAAGCCGACGATAGGCGTCGGTGGCCACTTGGTTCTTGACCTTGCCGAGCTCCGCGACGCCCACCGGCTCTCTCTGCAAGCGCTCCAACTGCTCGTCGAGTGAGCGCAGCAAAGCCTCGGGATCGGTGCCGCCCTTCGCCTCCGCCGCAAGGTAGAAGAAGCCGGCCCAGCGCATCGCGTTATGCAGGGAGTAGGCTGAAAAAGCAATCGACTGATCGACCACCAGCGAGCGGTGCAGCCGACCACTTCGACCATTGAGCAGCCCCGCCAGCACGTAGCCGTCACGGTGACCATGAGCCACACTTTGGTACAGCACCTGCACCTGCGGCCGGCAGTCGCACTGGGCCAGCATGCGCTTTTCCGCCACCTGTTTTTCTTCGAGCGTCACCACTTCTGGCGGCGGAGTTTCCCGCGCCTCGAGGCGACCGAAGTACCTGCGGGCCAACTGCTTGACCCGCGCGGGGTCAAAGCCACCGACCAGCGCGACGGTGACATTCTTGGGACCGTAGTACGGTCGCGAAGTAGCGTTCGGCGTCGGCGCGGCGCAGCACCTGAAGGTCGGAGGGCCAGCCGATGGTCGGCCACGAGTAGGGGTGCGACTGCCAGAACATGGCGCGCAGCTGTTCGTCAAAAAGGCCGGTCGGGGTCGAATCCGTCCGCTGTCTGCGCTCCTCGAAGACGACGCTGCGCTCGGTATAGAAATCGCGCAGAACCGGCTCACGAAGGCGATCGGCTTCCAGCCAGAACCACAACTCTAGCCGCTCGGCGGGCACGGTGACGTAGTAGAGGGTCATATCTTTGACCGTCAGTGCGTTGAGCCCACGGGCGCCGGCATCCGCATACAGAGCGCTCAGCTCGCCCGCCGAGGCCGCGCGGCGGTGATTCTGTACCTCTCGTCGCAGCCGTGCCTCTAGATCGACCAACTCGGCTGGCCGTTCGTTGGTGGCGTAGGGATCGTCGAGCAAACCCAAGCGGGCACGATGGCGTTGTTCTCGGTAACCTTGATCGATCTGGTCGCGCAGCCGTTCCTGCTCGGCCATCGACTGTCGTTCCCGCGCCGGGTCCTTGGCGCCGATGGTCTTCGACCCTTTGAACATCATGTGTTCGAGCAGATGGGTGATTCCGGTCAGACCAGGCCGCTCGTTGGCCGAGCCGACCTTGGCGACCCACCCGGCCGAGACCGTATCCATTCCCGGTCGAGCCACCAGCAAGAAGGTCATTCCATTGGCCAAGGTGAAGCTCTCGACACCGAAGTCGATCTCGTCCACCGTCGACCCCGAAACCGACCCCGCAGGCGGAGCGCTGGGCGCCTCATCCGCCGCCAACGCGACGAAGGGCCGCACCGCGCACAGCCCCGCGACCGCCGCGAGGCCAAGAAAAGTGAGGTTCAACGAGAGAGGGCGAGGGCGCAACTGCACACGCCTTTTATACACGAAGCCTGGTACGTTGAGGGCACTGGTCTTGCAATCATCTTGTTAGTGTCCCGTGCGGGAAGCTCCACCCGCCACCCCAGCGATCGAGCTTCATCCATCTAAGATACTGATTCCAATGAAGATACGAGGAATACCACCATGAGATCATCCCCCTCTCCA
>QIHU01000033.1 GCA_003231035.1 Acidobacteriota bacterium | reverse complement strand
TCCGAAATTTGATCGGCGACCTTGTCAGGATGTCCTTCGGTCACCGACTCTGAAGTGAAGAGATAGGAGTTCTCAGCGCTCATCGATCGCTCCTTGGAGCAGCGGAGCCGCGCTCCGCTGGAAGGTGTAATGGTTGCGGTGTGCAACGCGCTCTAGCGCGCGCTCGCGGATGGTAGCAGAGAGAGAATGAATCGTCGTCACCGGCTGCTCCGATGCGGAAAATCCACCCGACCGAAGAAGAGGCTGCACAAGGCGTTGAAGGTCGATTGAGCCACCGCGCTGCGTCGATTTTCGGCACCGTGGGTCAGCGAACTGATCATCCCGCCGCCGCGACGCTTGCCCGGCATGGCCACCATCGAGTTCGCCTCGTTGGAGTCGCCACCATCGAGACTCTCAATCAATTGGCGCGGCAGTTGCAGTGAGGCGCTACAGCCCCAGGCTTGGCCAAAGGGACCGAGGAGCACCGTCCAGTTACGAATGAAGTGCAGGCTCTTGCCAGCGACCTCTAGGGTCTCCAAACCACCCTCGCTGGCGACATAGAACTGGTAGGCGTCGCCCAGCCTGGCGAGCAGCCCTTCGGCCTTGCGGTAGACCAAATTGAGAGTGGCTCCATCGTCCGCGGGTAGGCCGGAAGCCACTTCGTCACAGCTCCGCGGGACTACGGCGATCGCCATGCTCCGCCCCATCACTTGGTGAAAGTAGCGCCGGAAGCCATCGCGAACCCCCGCCTGGCGGTCGGCCGCGTCACTGGCCAGGGTTACCTCGATGCCGCGGTTCAAGTCCTCCCAGAGCTCCTTGATATGGTCGTCGCTCTTCATCTACCCCACCCTTACGTCCACTGCATCGTCTGCCCAGGTATTTGGACACCATGATCTCCAGCCCCAAGAACCCAAGACTGAAGGATATTCGGCGTCTCCAGCGTTGTAAAGGCGATCGCGCATTGCTGGAGGGACCTCATCTAGTCAGTGAGGCACTGGCCGCCGACGTGGTGATCGAGGAGCTCTTCGCCACCCCGGAATTCCAAGCCAGTGACCGCGGTGGCTCGCTGTTGAGCCACCTCCCCAAGCCACCCACCTTAGTGGCGCAGCGGCTGTTGAACTCGGTAATGGACGCCGACTCGCCGCGCGGTTTGTTGGCTGTGGCACGATTGCCCCGCGGCGGCGTGGAGATCCTCCCGACCTCTGGAGCCGGGCTCTGGATCTATTGCGATGGCTTGCAGGATCCGGGAAATTTGGGAGCGCTAGCCCGCGTTGCGGAGGCGGCGGATGCCGATGGAATGGCCCTGTCGCCGGGCACGGTGCACCCCAACCACCCACGCGCCTTGCGTGCCTCGGCCGGCAGCCTGTTGCGCTTGCCGGTCGCTCGCCAGGTGGAGGCTGAGGAGTTGAACGACCATCTTTCCCAAACCGCCCCTCGTTGGGCTTGCCTTGCCACCAGCGGCGGAACAGATCTCTACCGCGCCGACTTACAGCCGCCTCTCATTCTAGCCGTCGGCGCCGAGGGTCCGGGCCTCAGTGACGAATTGCGGCAGCGGACTGAGATCCAGATCTCGATCCCGCTAGCGCCTCCGGTCGAATCGCTCAACGCCACTGTCGCGGTGGCGGTGGCGTTGTTCGAGTTGGCTCGTCGACGCCGCTGAGGCCCTATGAGGCCCGCTGAGGCCCGCTATAACTCCTTCGCCCGCCGAATCGCCTTGGTAAGTGCCGGCAAGACCTCGTGGAGATCGCCGACGATCCCGTAGTTGGAGAGGCTAAAAATTGGCGCGCCCGGGTCCTTGTTGATCGCGACGACGACCGCCGAGCCTTTCATTCCCACGGTGTGCTGGATCGCTCCAGAGATACCAGCGGCAATGTAGAGCTTCGGCGCCACCGTCTGCCCGCTGGATCCGATCTGACGATCGCGGGGCAACCAACCATTGTCGATCACCGGTCGGCTGGCCGCGATCTCGGCACCGAGAGCCGCCGCGAGGTCTTCGATCACCCCCATCTTGTCGGCTCCGCCGACCCCACGCCCGGCGGCCACGATGACTTCCGCTTTGGTCAGGTCCACCTGCTCGCCGCCGACCTCTTCCACCCCGAGAATCTCGCGGTCGGGCTTGGCCGCCGCGAGGTCGCCGTCGAGCGTCACCAGCTCGCCGCTGCCCGCCTGCGCACTCTCCGCCGCCCAAGCGCCGGACTGGACCGAGAGCAACATCGTGCCTTCGCCGCGAACCCGCACCTTGGCAACGAGCTTTCCGCCCAAGACCGGTCGGCTGAAGAGCAAGCCTTGCGCGTCCTCTTCGAAGGCGGTGACCTCCGGCAGCAGACCGGCACCTAGCCCCTGCGCCAAACGGGCCATGTAGTCCACCGATTGGTAGGTATGGGGAAAGACCACCCAATCGGGCGCCGCGGCGGCGATCGCCGCACTCAGTGCCGCGACGTACCCACCAGGCGTGTAGGCGGCGAGATTGGGGTGATCGGCCACCCGCACCGAGCCCAACGCATAGCCACCGGCAACTTTCTCGGCCAGGGTAGCGATACCGCCGCCGAGCAGGACCGCATCGACGGATCCTCCGCCGGTCGCCGCCGCCAACCCCTGCGCGGCCGCGATCGCCTCGCGCGACATGCGATGAAGTTCTCCATCCTTCTGCTCTAGGACAATCCAAATCTTCACAGTACTTTCGCCTCCTTGCGCAGCTTGTCCACCAGGACTTGAGCCGCCTCCTCGGGGTCACCTTCGATGATCTCGGCTCCCGCACCGCTCTCGGGGAAGGCAACCGAGACCACTTCAATGCGCGACCCGGCACTACCGACCCCTTCTGGATTGAGTCCGAGCTCTTCCAGGGTGGGCTCGGCCATCGGCTTGCGCTTGGCTTTCATGATTCCTTTGAGCGAGGCGTAGCGCGGGTGGTTGATCCCCGCTTGCACCTCAAAGACGGCGGGTAGCGCGATGCGCAGGATCTCGTTGAGGCCGCTCTCCATCTCGCGGGTGACCTTGGCGTGGGCGCCGCCTTCTTCGATCTCGATTCCCATCACCAGCCAGGCGTGTGGCCACCCTAGGTGGCCGGCGACCACCGATCCGGTACCGCCGTAGCCCACATCGTCGGACTGCGAGCCGGTGAGAACCAGATCGAACTCTTCCTTCCCGATCGCCGCCGCCAGGGCCTTGCCGGTCGCCAGAGCATCGCCACCGAGGAATGCCTCATCCTTGAGGTGAATGGCGCGCGCCGCCCCCAAGGCCAACCCCTTGCGCAACGCTTCCTTGACCCGCTCGGGACCAAGACTGATGACCACAACCTCTCCGCCGCTCTTCTCGGCGATTCTCAGCGCCTCTTCCAGAGCATATTCGTCACTCTCATTGATCACGAAGGCCAAATCCTCTTCATCGATCCAGCTCCCGTCCCGATGGACGCGTAGACGCGCCTCGGTATCTGGAACTTGCTTCATACAGACCGCGACACGCATACGGGGGCTCCTCCAAAATCGATCCTAAACTCAACCTTGCCGCGTCCTGGGTGAACTCTCAGGCGGTCGGCGTTCCACGGAGTCCAAGGGTATGCTCGCCGCTCGGTGTCGTCAACCGATTGCGGGGCGCGGCAAAGCTGAGCCAAGGGTTCAGCAGAGTACCGTGGACAGCCACCGGCCACCGTGCTACTTTTTCGCCCGAACGGCGTTCGCGTCACCGGCCAAGGGCGGAGGAACCCATGATTTGTTTTCGCATGATCGGCGCGGCCCTCAACGGGCCGGCGGGAGACGGGTTCGTCATCCCGAACGCACTGACCTGGTGGGCGCAGACCTCCCCTCCCGAAGGGCCGGGGATCCTAGAATTCTTTATGCGTTCGGGGCCGATGGCCAAGATCATCTTGGCCATTCTGGTCGGCTTTTCCTTCGCCTCTTGGGCCATCCTCGCCTGGAAGCTGATCCAGTTCCGCCGAGCCGAAAAGCATAGCGAGCTTTTCCTCGCCGCCTTCCACCGCAGCAAACGGTTCAGCGAGGTCAACGCCGCGGGCGGCAAACTGGTGTCTTCACCGTTGGTCGGCGTCTTTCAGGCTGGCTATGCCGAAATCGACGCTCAGATCAAGAGTCGCAAGTCGATGGCGGCGAGCGAAGCCGCGCCCGAGGGCGGCTATCGAATCCGCTCGCTGGCCAGCGTGGAACGGACCCTGGAGAGAGCCGCCAACACGGAACTGGCCGAGCTGACCAAGGCTACCTCTTTCCTGGCCACCACCGCCTCCGCCACCCCCTTCATCGGCCTCTTCGGCACCGTTTGGGGAATCATGGTCGCCTTCCAGGAGATCGGGATCAGCGGCTCGACCTCGCTGGACACCATCGCCCCCGGAATCGCCGAGGCTCTGATCAACACCGCCGCCGGCCTCGGCGCCGCCATCCCGGCGCTGATCGGCTACAACTATCTCGCCAACCGCCTGCGACGGCTACGCTTGCAGGTCCACGACTTCAGCAATGAATTTCTCAACCTCACCGAGCGCAACTTCAACTGAGCTTGGCGCAATCCTTGCTCCCCAACAGCAAACGAAATTTACCGGCGAGTCGCCGCGTTGAAGAACCCCGATGGCATTCAAATCCCAAGACGACGATGACCTGTTGATGGCCGACATCAACGTCACCCCGTTGGTCGACGTGATGTTGGTCCTCCTGATTGTCTTCATGATCGCCGCGCCGATGCTCCACCAGGGCATCGAGGTCAAACTGCCCCAGGCCAACGCGGAGAACCTGCCGATGAGGGTCGAGAACCCCCTCGTCCTTTCGGTCAACCGCGACGGTTTGGTCTACATTCTGGAAACTCCCGTCCACCCCAGCCAGTTGGTGGAACGGCTGCTGCCAATCCTCGAAAATCGAGGCGACAAGGGGGTCTTTCTCAAAGGTGACAAAGAGGTGGCTTACGGCAAGGTGATCGAAGTCCTCGACCTGCTCCACGAGGGCGGGGTCACCCAAATCGGCATGGTCACCCAAGGTGGCAAGCGCCGATAGGCTTCGATGCAAGATCAGATCGAAGGGATCCTCGCCCACCGTAAGCGGCTCCTGGCCAACCATGGCCGCGGGCTCGGATTCGTCGCGGCGCTACTCCTGCACCTCCTCCTTCTCGCCACCGTCTTCCTCTCTCCGACCCGGCGAGAACCGGAGCCGCTCGAGATCGTCTCGGTCAACCTCGTCCCCTTGCAGGCACTGGGAGTACGCCAACCACGGCAGCGCCCACCGCGACCACAGATCTCGAAACCCGAACCGGAGCCGGAACCCATCGAGGCTGAACCCACCCAGCCGGAGCCCGTTCAGCCGGAACCCTCGCCGTCCAAACCGACGAAAGCGGAGCCAGCGCCCAGTGACTCCCAACCGGCGGCGCCCTCTCCCGCCTCGGCCGACAATCCACCGGCCCAACGCCAAGGCTCGCCGCGGGGCAGCGCCTTCGGTGCCTCCGAGTTTGGCGCGGAAGTAGCGGGAATCGACGCCGACTTCCGCCACGACTACTACGTCAACCGCATGTTGGCGATGATTCACTCCCAGTGGGTACGCCCCGCCGCTGGCGACATTCGCTCCGTCCTCACCTTCACCGTGCGGCGCAACGGCGAGATTGGCGAACTGGAGCTGAAGGAATCCTCGGGCCACCACGGCTTCGACCTCGCGGCCACCAGGGCGATACGCAACGCCAGCCCCTTGCTACCGCTGCCCGCCAGCTACCGGAAAGATACCCTTACAGTCACCCTGATCGTGCGCTGAGAGATCGTGTTCCCATCTCCGAACCTCCTTCCCCCGAAAGGCACTCGATGAGCAGATCCACCCCGCCCTTGGACACCCGCCGAGGCGCAGCGCTGCCCCGGCTTCACCTCGCCACTCTGGTCTCCCTAGTCGCCCTGACCCTGGCCGTGGCCCCGGCGTGGACCGGTTTCGCCCAACCTCCGGCCGAGCCCTCCCCCGATGCGATGGAACCAGCCACGCCCCAGCCGCAAACCGATGTAGTCGCCGAACTGACCGGCAACCAACGGGGCCGCATCCGCTTGGCCGTTCCCCCGCTGGAGGGCCGAGCACAGCTGGTGGGAAGCGCCGCCGAAGCGGCAGATGTTCTGGATCAAGTACTGCGGGCCGACTTGTTGGATTCGGGCGTCTTCGAGATCCAGGGCCCGGCGGCCCTGCGCGTAGTGACTCTGAGCGGCGACAAAGCCCGTGACTACGAGCAATATCGCTCGCTGGGCAATGAGATGCTCCTCTCCGGCAAACTCTCTCGGCAGGGCGAGCGCATCGTCCTTGAAGGTCGACTGATCGACCTATCCGGGGGCGACTCCATCCTCGGCAAGCGCTACCGCGGCTCCTTCACTAGCGCCCGGCGCATCGCCCACACCTTCGCCGACGAGGTGGTCCGCTTCTTGACCGGCAAGCCAGGGTTGGGGCTCACCCGCATCGCTTTCGTCTCTGATCGAGCCGAAAAAGGGCGCAAAGAGATCTACTTCATGGACTGGGACGGCGCCAATTTGCGGCGCATGACCGCTCACCGATCCACCTCGCTCTCCCCAGCCTGGAGCTGGGACGGCAGCGGTTTCGCCTACACCTCCTTCGTCGGCGGCTTCCCCGGGATCTACTGGGCCGATGCCAAGACCGGCGCCAAACAGGCATTGGTGACCGACGGCAACTTCAATGCCACCCCCACATTGTCCCCCGACGGCAAGCGCATCGCCTTCGGCCGCAGCACGGACGGCAATATCGACGTCTTCGTCGCCGACCGCTCCGGCGCCCAGCGCCGAAGACTGACCGACTCGCGTGCCATCGATACCAACCCCGCCTGGAGTCCCCAAGGCGGCGCCATCGCCTTCACCTCGAGCCGCGGCGGTAGCCCCCAGATCTACACCATGGATCCGGAAGGGGCCAATGTGCGCAGAGTCAGCCTCCAGGGAAGCTACAACGACAACGCCACCTGGAGTCCCGATGGCACGCGCATCGCCTATTCCAGCCGCCGGAAGGGCCGCTTCCAGATCGCGGTAACCGATGTCGTAACTCTCGAAACCCGGCTCCTCACCAGCGGACCGGGCAACCACGAAGATCCAACCTTCTCGCCGGATGGGCGCCGCATCGTTTTCGTCCACCAACGAGGTAGTAGCAAGCAGATTTGGGTCATCGACGCCGAAACCGGGGGTGGCCTGCGCCAACTCACCCGCAAGGGCAACAACGAATCGCCGAGTTGGTCGCCCTACCTGCCCTGACCGACCTCGATTCTCCGAAGACGTTGATTTTTCATGGCTTAGGGGCTCTCAAGGGCTAGCGGAAAGGTGAATTCTCTGCTAGGGTATGGCGCTTGGGGCAGCTATTTAATTTCGCCCCGCACACAACAGAAACAAGTTCCAAGAGCTTTCGAAGACTTTACAGGAGACTTGAGCATGATCCGCAAGCGGATGGCGTGGGTATTGTTGCCGATTTTAGCTTTGGTGTTCACTGGCTGCCCGAAAAAGCCACCCGAACCGCCACCGACACCGATCGAGATGAAAGCAGATCCGATCAAGCCTCCTCCCGCTCCGCCGCAGGAAGTCGCCGAGCCGGTCGATGTGGTCGATGATCAAGTCGAAGTCGATCCGCTCGATTCCGACAACATGCGGCAGGTAAACGAAGAAGCGCATCGGCTGGGATTTAGCCCCGATGTTCACTTCGAACTCGATCAGAGCGACCTGCGGGATGAGGCACGCGAGAAGCTGGCCAAGAACGCGCAGTTCCTCAAGACCCATCCGCAGTTCACCGTGACCATCGAAGGTCATTGCGATGAGCGTGGAACCAACGAGTCGACCACCGCTGAGGACTACATGGTCAGCCTCGGCGTCTCCAAGATGTCGATGAAAACCATTACCTACGGCGAGGAACGGCCGGTCTGCACGATGAGCGACGAGAGTTGCTGGTGGCGCAACCGTCGGGCACACATGGTTATCACCGGGCGCAAGTGAGCTGCAAGGTAGATCACCGCTAGTGAGTGCCATGGTCGTAGCGTTGCCCATCGTCAGGAGAGGTGCGGCCGTCCTCGTCGCACTTCTCGGTTTGTTGTCCATCGGCTGCGTATCTAGCCAAGACATCGAGGCTATTCAGGGTCAACTTTCCGAGATTCAACGCCAGATGCTGCAAGCGCAAATGCAGGCGCCGAGCAAGAGCGAAGTCGAAAACCTGGGAAGCAAAATCACCGAGCAACGTGATTCTTTGGTCAAGTCGGAAGCGGACATGCAGCTTCGGCTAGAGGCCCTTTCCGGCCAGATTGAGCAGCTGGAGTCCAAACTGGAAGACACCAACTTCCGCTTGGCCAACCTGTCTCAACAGATCGCCGCGAC
>QIHU01000617.1 GCA_003231035.1 Acidobacteriota bacterium | reverse complement strand
CTGCCGAGTTTCGACGCCAAGCAGTTTCACTTTTTCCGGGCCGAGCTGCACTTCTCGGAGCAGGTGAGTTCGACGGTCGAGGCGACCTTCGGCGACGTCCTTTCAGACACCATCCACTCACGCCTCACCGCGGTGCCCATTCGCTATCGCGGGCACAAGCCGCCAACCCTTGAAGAACTCGCTGGCAAGCTGCAGGTCCGTGGCAAGGCGGTCGAGGTGGTGGCGATCGAGGAGGGGATCGGCGAGGCGATCTTCTTGGTCGACTTCACCGCCTACTCGGACCTTGCCCTGCTCACCTACCAGAAGAGCAGCAGGCTCAATCAACGATGGATGGCCCCGCTCAAGAAGAACCAGCAGATGCGCACCGTGAGGACCTTCCTGCCGCTCGACAGCGAGGCCACGAACTCCTTTGCACTTTTCCCAGCCAGCGCGGCCATGACCACCATGCTCCACCAACTCCTCCAGTTCCAGTTCCGCAAAGAAGGCGAAGTGACTCAGCGGCTGGCCGACGTCGTCGCCGCGGCGGGAACGATGGCGGCGGCCACCCAATCTCGCCGCCACGTGGTTCTCATCCTAGGAGAAGGGGTGGAGGACCACAGTGTGATCGATCCCGAAGTCGCTGCTCAATACTTGAAGGCACTCCAGGTACCGCTCTCCGTCTGGTCTCTCACTCTCGCCAAACCCGGCCCGCACATGGGATGGAGCGATGTGGCTCGGATCTCGACAACGGCACAATTCGAGAGAGCCGTCCGCGACCTGGTTCGAGATCTCAACCACCAAGCGATCGTCTGGGTCAAGGGTAAGCATCTACCGCAACACTTCCAGCTGGCGGAAGGGTTGAGCCAAGTGGAGGTGGTGCGGTGAGAGCATGGTATTTTGCCGGCTCACTGTTTCGGAATCGGGCTAGCACCATCCAATATTCTAGAAGGAGAGTGAAATGACCGAAGGAACCCCGGCGAAGAAGAAGGGGCTCAGCCCCCTGGCATGGATCGCGATCGGCTGTGGTGGCCTTATTCTGGTTGGCGCATTGGCCCTGGTCGTCGGCGCGGGCTTCGTGTTCAAGAAATCCAAGGACTTCGTCGAGGGCATGGAGGAGAACCCAGCAGCCACCCTCGGCAAGACCTTCGCCGCCTTCAACCCGGATGTCGAGTTTGTCGAGTCGGACGAAGACGACGGCACGGTAACCTTCTACAACAAGAAGACGGACGAGACCTTCACCCTCGACACCAGCGATATCAAGGACGGCAAGTTCAGCATCACCGGCGCGGAAGGAAAGATTGAGTTCAACGGCAGCGAGGAGGGCGGCGGGATCACCATCGATGGCCCTGACGGCACCACCCGTATTTCGGGCAGCGCCGAGGAAGGCGGGATTACCGTCACCAATGACGCAGGAGAGACGGTCATGCGCATTGGCACCGCCGATCCCGGAGAGTTGCCGGCCGGACTGGCGACCTATCCCGGCGCCGAACTCGGTGGCGCCTATTCTGGAGCCCAAAACGGTCAACAAGCCGGCGCCGTGACCATGACCACCGCGGACTCGCTAGACCAGGTCGTCCAGTTCTACGAGAAGATTTTCGACCAAGGCAAGTTCACGATCAACAGCCGCACCCGCAGTACACAAGGAGCCACCGAGGTGGCTATCCTGGCCGCCGAGAATGGCGACGGCGTCACCGTCCAACTGATGGCCTCGCACGAGGACGGCAAGACGCAAGCAGTTCTCAACTATGCCCAGAAGCAATGAACTCGACTACCCCGCTTGACCGACACATCGATCCTTAGCAATACTGTTCGGCACAGCACGCCCTCCCAGCACGGTGACCAACTCGTTTCTCAAGGAGTCCCTCGCATGACCAATAGTTCCCCCCTCCGCATTGCCCGGCCCCTTCAGCCGTGGCTCGCCCTCGTCGTCGCCCTCGCATTCGCCGCCGTGCCGGCCGCCGCCCAGGACTGGGTCGAGTACGTCGACGAAACCGCCACTCGGCTGGTCTCCGACGTCGGGGTGGGCGCCGTGGACGCCGAAGAGAAGGACATCATTTCTGGCGACGTGGACAAGGATGGCGACATCGATCTGCTGATCGCCCGCAAGCGCCCCTTCTCCACCGTGGGCGGACGGCGAAACGTCTTGTTCATGAACGAAAACGGCGTGATGACCGACCGCACCGCGACCTTGGCCCCCGACATGCTCGACGCCACCGACGATCGGGACATCATCTTGACCGACGTCGACGGCGACACCTGGCTCGACGCGATCACCGTAACCACCTTCGGCGAACAGCCGCGGGTCTACATGAACCTCGGCAACGATATCGGCGGCAACTGGCAGGGCTTCGACTGGGTCGCCGCCGACAACCGCCTGCCCAGCTTCACCCCGGGCCCGAAGTTTTGTGCCGTCGGCTTCGGCGATGTCACCGGCAACGGCCGGCCCGACCTCTTCTTCACCGACTACGACAACAACCTCGAAGACAAGCTGCTGATCAACGACGGCAACGGCTTCTTCACCGATGAGACGGCGGCTCGGATGACCCTCTCGATGGCCAGCTCCACCTTCGGTACCGACGCCCACATCGCCGACTTCAACGGTGACGGTTTTCTCGACATCCTCAAGAACGACGCTAGCGGCAGCGGCGGTGTACCTCCCGGTTTCAACTCCAACGCCCGCATCCTTTACAACGATGGCACCGGCAACTTCGTCTTCGAGGACTTCGTCTACACCGATGCTCCTTACATGACCGAGCCCGGTGACTTCAACGGCGATGGCCTTCTGGACTTCTACGTGGTCGACGACGGTCAGGACGCCTACTTGCTCAACACCGGCAACGATGTCGACGGACACGCGGACTTCAACACCGTGACCCTGACCGGAAGCCCGAACACGGCCGGCTTCGGCGGCAACACCAAGGTCGCCGACCTCGACCGCGACGGCATCCTCGACATTCTGGTGACCGATGTCGACACCGATATCCCTGGCTGCAACCGCCGCATGGTGGTGCTGCAAGGTCAGGCCCCCAAAGCTAGCGTCTCCTACATCGACCCCTTCAACGGCAGCCCCCGCTCCTGGCTTCCCCAAGGCGTCTTCGACGTGGAAGCAATGTACATCAACGACGATGAGTGGCTCGACCTGTGGATCGCCACCTGCACCGGCTCGTTGATCTTCATCGCCGTGCCGCAAGACATCTTTCTCGATGGTTTCGAGAGCGGAGACACCAACGCTTGGTCGTCGGTCACGCCGTAGGACCCGCAAACACCGACCGTTCCAGGAGCCGCCGAAGGCCCGATCGCCCCTCGGTAGCTCCTGGTTCAACTCTCGCCGGTGGCCACTCGCACGGTCTGGGTCAAGATGCTGATCTCGCGTCCGACTTCGTCGCGCACCGCCACCGCCACCAGATTCTCCCCCTCCCGCAGCTTTAGGTTCAGCTTGTATCCCCACATTTGCCCTCGCGCCCGCTCAAAATGAGCGCTCGGAATGGCGATCGGCACTTCAACGCTGTTCACGGAGGAAAATCGCCCTTCGGAGTCACGCACCAAAATGAAGAGCTTTGCCTTGCCTTGGTGCTTGCCCTGGCTCGGCAGCAGGGTCAGCTTGGACAAGGGAATCCCCACTTGCACGAGGGAACCGGAGTCCGCCAACGACTGAGCCGGCTCCAGGATCACGCCCAACGGGTTGGCTACTTGGCCATGTAGAAGGGCGGCTAGAAGCCGCTCCTCCATCTGTTCCTCGGCACTGCGATGTTGGAAGCTACGACGGTAGCGAACCTTAAGATCTGGCCGGCGCAGTTTGACCTCGATGTTCCGCTCGGCGACGCCACCATCGAATCGCGAGGAATAGGCCAGCGAGTAGTAACTCGCGTTG
The DNA here is from genome assembly GCA_003231035.1 of Acidobacteriota bacterium. Classification (GTDB taxonomy): domain Bacteria; phylum Acidobacteriota; class Thermoanaerobaculia; order Multivoradales; family SZUA-115; genus SZUA-115. The sequence continues at coordinate 7,553 of QIHU01000617.1, read as the reverse complement.
TCGACCGCGATCTCCTCCACCACGAGACTCACGTTATTCAAGTTGAGAAAAGCACGCCCACCGGTCTCTTCGGCGAGAATCTTGAACGACTCCTGCATACTCATTCGATCCTCGCCGGGGTTCCTCCGCGCCCCGGTGCCGTCCAGAGGATAGAACGTGACACGGGCACTGTTGGCACGCGCCGCCAGCCGGCTCAGTTCGTCGTTGACCGAAAAGGAGCGGGCCTGCAACATCGCGGAACTCATGGTGCACGAGTTTTGAACCATCGAGAAGAATTCGACTCCGGGCTGCGCCGCCAACCCGTCGGCCACGTAGAGCAGCGCTTTTCGTCCCGGTATGGCCGCCAGGGAGCGAATCATCGCTTCGAGCGCGCGGATCGCCTCCTGGGATTTCATCTGTGCACCACTGGCGTACTGCCTAGCCACCGACTCGGCACCGGGACAGCCCGCTAGCTCCAACGCATCCGCAATCGCCGCGATCCCATTGCGCAAGTCCATCTCCGCATTCAGACCCCGCGCCGCCAAATCCCCCAGTTTCTCCAGAGCCTTGTCCACCACGGCAAGATCCTCGGTGAAGGGCAACCGCACTTTCAGCGAAGAGTTGTGGGTCACCACCGAAATCCGAGCCTTTCCTAGCTCGGCGACTCGCTCGCGCACCCTGCGTAAGACGCGACTGCGGTTGAAAGGACGGGTATTGGCGTTGTCGATGAAAATGACGAGCTGGAGCGGCTCTGCTTCCTTCTCAGCGAGATCGCCTTCCTCAGCCAAGCCCGGAGCCACGGCCACGTCGTCCTCGCCACCCCTCCGCCCAACCTCAGAGCGCAGCGGGCCACGATAGCTGGCGAAGTGGCTCAGTTCGACCTCTTCCCCATTCTCGAAAACCGAGAAATCACTCCGTTTCAAGCCGGGTACGGGATCGCCGTTCTTGTCGGTCACGTAGAGATCCACGTTGATCAGCTCGACGTGGATGACCTCGGAAAAGGACGTGGGCGTCTCTCGCTCCGTCTCCTCGGCTACCGCTAGCGGGGCCATCAGGATCAGGAGCAAGCCTACCGCCACAACCCCGCCAGGGGTCAGCCGACTCCGCCCGAGTTGCAACGCCCGGAGTAATCTGTCGTTCATGGTCTTTCTCCTAACATGGCTCGGCCCGTTTCGATTCTCTGCTGATCGAGGCGTTCTCGATGGGCGGCTCATTTTCTACATTCGAGATCAATTTTTTCAATGCAAAACCAGAACCAGCACAAGGGGTTGGGGATTCCCAATCGCTCGTTTCTCTTGGCCGGCCGACGGCTCTCGTTGATTCTTCTCGCGACGCTCGGGATCTGGGGCACCATCGCCTGGTGGGACGACTCCACCCAGCGGCTCATCCTGAGCCTGCTCGCCTTGCTGACCTTGCTCGCCAGCAGCTGGCGTGGCCGACGGGGCAAGCCCATGCTGCTCGCTCTCCTGGCGCCACTGGCACTCGCCGCCGCCTGGCAGGCCGCTGGACAGGACTTGGTGCGCTTCGCCACCAGCCCACAAGTTCGAGTGTGGAACGTCTTCCACTACTACCTTGGCGCCGAGTACTTCGGCGAGATCGGCTACCTCGACCTCTACGATGCCGCTCTTCTCGCCGACTCCGAAGCGGACGACTACTGGCGGCAAGTTCGCTGGGTGCGCGATCAGCGCTCCTACGTCACCGAGGCGCGCGACCCGGCTCGGGGCGCCCTCGTCCGAAACCATTTCAGTGCCGAGCGTTGGCGACAATTTCAAGACGATCTCGCCGCTCTACAGCCACTACGATCGGCCAAGAAATGGCGCCCGATCTTCACCGACCGCGGCTACAACGCGAGCCCGTTTTGGACTGCCTTGATCGCCCCCTTGACCCACTGGCTGCCGGCCAGCCGACCCTGGGCATTGAAGCTCCTCTGCTCGCTCGACCTGCTGATTCTGGCGGCCGTCTTCGTGCTCATCGGTCGCACCTTCGGCGCCAGTCGCGGTTGGCTAGCGCTCTTGATCTTCGCCCTCAACCCGGTAGACCGCGGGCGCATCGTCGGCGGTTTCCTACAGTACGACTGGCTGCTGGCCTTGACCATCGCGGTTTGCGCTTTGCGACAGCGCAAGGCCGGTTGGGCGGCGGCCAGTTTGGCCTTCGCCACGCTGGTGCGCGTCTTCCCTCTCCTGCTCGTCGGCTCGCTCTTGGTTCCGGCCCTGGTGCGCTGGATCCGCGGTGGGCGGTTACGCCGCGACGCGCTGCGCTTCGCCCTGCTCTACGGGCTATTCATGCTCGTCGGCCTCGGAATCGGCTGCCTCACCCCGCGCGGTCCCACCGCCTGGGGGGAGTTCACCGGCAACATCCTCCACCACGGCGAACACCATACCTTCGGCGAACAACGGGTCGGCCTCAAACACCTGTTGACCCACCGCGTCACCAGCAGCCAGCTGGAGAAGAGTTCCGAGGAGCGACGGCAACAACTTACCCAGCAGCAGCAGCTCTATCGTCTCGTCGCCCTGCTGCTCCTCATCGGCTGGTTCGCCGCCGTGCACCGACGCCACGGTGTGGAGGCTCTGGTACTGGGCTTGATTCCCTTCTTCGCCCTGCTGGTGAGTTCGCGCTACTACTGGGCTTGCCTACTCTTGGTGCCCTTGGTGGGGAGAGGTCAGAAACTGGGTGGCCAGGCCCTAGGCGCTGCCGGCACGATCCTCGGCGGTTTCAGCCTTTTCTATCTGCTTAGCGTCATCCAGCCCCCGACCCGGTATGGCCAATACCTCTTGTTCAGCTCGCTACTTCTCTCTGGCCTGACCCTCTGGCTGGCGCTGGTCATTCGTCGAGAGTTGCGCTACCGCGCCCGTCGCTGGTCATAATTCCCACCCAACAAGACTCGGCCCCCCGCTTCTTGCGAAGCTAGGGGGCCGGGCCGTCAGGCGGTCAAACTAGCGCAGGCTACTCGCAGGTAGCGAACGCGTTGGTGTCGGTGTTGGCCGGTGACGAGCGGCCGAGCCGGTTCTTGTAGAACTTGCCTTGGCCGGTATCGGCGTCGATCACGCGCAGCGTGTATTCGACGTTGGTCGTCGCGGCAGAGAAGACCCAGAAGCGATTCTGGAAGCTGCACGCGTCGAGGACTTTGACCATGACCTCGTAGTTGTTGTCGCCGAAGAACCAGAAGAGCGCCGAGTCTTCAGACGGGAGGTCCACCGTGGTGCCCACTCCAGTCTGGCCATTCTTGCGCGCCCAGTCGATGGTGACTTGGAAACGACCGTTGGCAACACAAGCGGTTTTGGCGTTGGAGGAGCACACGAAAGGCGCGACCTGGAAGGTACCCGTGCCAAGAACGGCACCGCCGCCATCGTCGTCGTCATCGTCGTCGTCATCGTCATCGTCATCGTCATCGTCATCATCGTCGTCATCGTCGTCATCGTCGTCGTCGTCGTCGTCATCGTCATCGTCGTCATCGTCGTCATCGTCGTCGTCATCGTCATCGTCATCGTCATCGTCGTCGTCGTCGTCGTCGTCATCGTCATCGTCGTCATCGTCGTCGTCATCGTCATCGTCATCGTCGTCGTCATCGTCGTCGTCGTCGTCATCGTCGTCGTCGTCATCGTCGTCGTCGTCATCGTCGTCGTCGTCGTCGTCATCGTCGTCATCGTCGTCGTCGTCGTCATCGTCGCCGTCGCTGCCCGCGGGCAGGCCCGTCAGCGGGTCGAACCGGATCGCTTCGTAAGCATCCATCCGATCGGCAACGCCGTCGCCTTCGACATCGTCATCCTTCCGGTTGGGCAGGCCGTCGCCATCGATGTCGTCGTCGTCCCAGTTGGCCACACCGTCGCCATCGACATCGCGGTCGAGCCAGTTGGCCTTTCCGTCGCCGTCGATATCCTCGTCCATCAGGTTGGCCGTGCCATCCCGGTCGCTATCGACGAGACCGGCCGAAGCCACGGAGAAGTTGGCCCGCAGTCCCTCCAGCAGGTTGCGCAGGCCAGCGATGGTTTGGCGCGGCGAGGAACCACCGGCCATGGCCGCTTCCCGCACCGAGCCGCCTTGCGAGAGGAGATTGCTAAAATAGCCGAAATCCGCGTTCGATCCGCTAGCCAGGCTGGCGGCGACCGCCGCGCGCCCCAGCGATCCGCCGGAGCGGGTAACGGCATCGCTCGGCACGCCGGTGTGCACCGAAACTACGTGGGCCGCCAAAGCTCCGTGGCCGGCCCGCGCCAGCCCCGCAACCTCTTGGTCCACCTGGTCCGCCAACCGCTCCATGGCCATGGCCTCTTGCGAAGTCATCGCCGAGGCGGGAATCGCCACCAGCACCAAGGCTACGGCGAAGAGACCACAAATACTGAGCCGCCGAGTCGCGGTTTGAAAAAGATTCGTGAAATCCACTGTCGTTCTCCTTTCACGGTGTGGGCTGCGGCGAGACATTTCTGATCTGGAACGCATCATGCCGAAAGGCATATGAATTGGCGATGAACGGTGGCGGGCCAATAAAAATAGTCTGCTCCAGACCCATGGAATCAACGACTCTCGAGCTGCCGGCGTAGCCCTAGGAGGGCAGAAATATTGTGCTGTACATAGTCGATTCGCACCTCCCAAGTGCCCAGACTGCGCCGAAAACCGCCCATCGCAAGGTCAGGACGGCGCAAGTAGAGAGCACTCTGGGCGGTGAACTGGGTGCGCCGTTGAAAAGCGGCCATCTTCAGTAGGCCCTCCACATACCTGCGTGGGTTCTCGCCGCGAGCTCGGACGAGGTCGGACATCGCCACCAGCGCTTCCGCCCGCGTCGCCGTGGGTGTCGAGCGGGGAGGATCGTAGAAGGAACCGATCCAATCGGGCCATGGGGAAGTAGTGCGCTGGGCCACCAGGATCGAATGAGCTATCTTGTGGGCCTGGCTGGGATAGGACTCGTCGACGGTGAGCGAGGCCAGCTCGTTCAAGGCGATCAACAGCCAGTGATCGTGCGGCAACTCCTCCACCGCCTTGCCTTGGTCGCGTACCCCAATTAGCCAGTCCGCTCCCTTGCGGGCCGTATTGAGCCAAGCTGGGTCAGGATCGATCCGATAGAGGCGAGTCAGCGCCAAGATCGCCTCGCCGGGGTAGTAGATCGACTCGAAAGGCTCGTCATCCGGCTTGCCAAAGAAGTACTTGGAATGAAAATGTCCGTTCTCTTCCTGCTGGAAGACCAAGAAGCGAGCCAAGGCTCGGGCCTGATCGAGCCACGAGAAGTCCTCCGAAAGTCGCTGGTACTCCACCATGGCGAGCAGAGCCAGGGCGGCGCCTCCGAGCTTGGCCTCCTCGCCAGGGGAGACGATCGCTAGGACCTCACCGGCGGAGGTGGCGGCCTCGGGCACCGAGCGCGCCTCCTTGAGCAGGGCCTGCAAGCCCAGCTTAGCGCCCGCCAGGAATCGCCGATCGCCGCTGTCGCGTGCCAGTTCAACCAGGGCAAAACAGCTCCCGGCATGGCGCAGCAGGTTGTAGCCTTCGTCGTAGTTATCGCGTTTCGGGCGATAGCTATAGTGGAAGTTGCCGTCGGCCTTCTGGTGGCGCAAGAGATACTCGCCGCCGGCCACGGCAGCCGCGAGCAGGGCCGGCGGTGAGAGGTCGGGCTCGAGCAAGTTGCCTCGATAGAGGCGCTCGACCAGACCGTCCTCCCCTTCGATAAAGCTATCGAAGCGCAAGCGGCGCAAGGGTCCGCGCAGCTTGGCACTCGCACGATCTCGCCCGCCTTCCTCCAGGTACAAAGATAGCCGTTTGGGGCGCAACTTGCGCTTCGAATCGACGATGCGCCAGGCGAGCAACTCCTCGGGCAGCAGCATCAGGCCGCCCTTCTCCAACCAGATTCCTTCCAGGCTGCGGTCGATGGCGATCCGCCCTTGTCTATCCGCCAACTCGCTCGCCCCCACCCAAGCGGCCAGGTCGATCTTCAACAGCCCTTCTTCAACCTGCACCGCGCTGCTTCTCCGCGCCAGATTCTTGATCGCCTCTTCCAGGGCGGCACTATAGCTTTCACCTCGGCCCTGCGCCACCCACGCCGGTCGTTGGCCACGGGACAGGCTGACCACAACTAGGGGCTCAACAGCCGGGTCGAGGGCCAACCGCAGATCGAGCGCCGGCCCACCCGCTAGCCGCTCGCGCACCGCGCGCACCACCCGTGTCCGGTCACCACGGCCTAACACCGAAAGATCGATCATCCCAACCGTCGGCGCCGCTACCGCCTCGACGCGGGAGGTCGAGCTAACCGAGCCCCGAGTGGGAGTCGACCGTTGGTGCGCGATTTTGCCGCGCTGGATCAACTGGCGCGCCGCCACCAGCATGGCCATGCCAAAAATAAACACCACGACTAACCGTTTCATCTTCTTCATCTGCTCCTCCAAGATAGGCCCAGCGTGAGCGGAAGAGTCCGATATATCACGGCCAAGCTGTCCGCCAGATGAACAGCTCCACGAAACCGCGGAGATCAAGTCGAACCGAATACACCCAAGGCCGCCACCGCGCCCTCGATATCCACCGACCTGCCAGCGGCGGCCAGCGCCTTGGCCACCGCCTCGACGGTGCGGCGCATCATCGCCGGCTGAGTCAGCGCATAACCCATGTGGCCGACGCGGAAGTATTCGCCCCGGATCTCAGGGTGGAGTCCCCCAGCTACGATCACACCCTCGGCGGCGATGGCGCCCACCAGACTGGCGTCGACCCCCTCGGGGAAACGCAGGGCGCTGAGGGCGTTGGATTCCAGCTCTGAACGACGTGGAACCGGCTCCAGGCCGAGGATTCGCCACGCTTGGCGCAGCGCGGTTGCCCCGCCGCGGTGCAACTCAAAGCGCGCTTCGGGACCGTCGGCCAAGATCTCGCGCAGGCTGACCGGCAGGGCCATGATCAAGTTGGTCGCGGGGGTTGAAAAGTAGCTCGCGCGACGTTCTTCGTAGGCGCGCATGATCGGCAACCACTGGTGCCAGTCGAGGACCATCGGCGGCGCCGTTGTCTGACGGGCTTCGCGCGCCGCCAGGGCGCGCTCCGAAACCACCATCAGGGCCAGCCCGGGCGGCAAGCCGATCGCCTTCTGCGAGGCGGTGAGGTAGAGGTCGGCCTCCCAGTCCGCCATGCGGAATTCTTCGGCCGCGGTGGCGCAGACCCCATCGAAGACGGACAGCGCTCCGTGCTGGCGCGCCAGCCGAGCCAGCGGTGCCGGATCGATGCGAACTCCGGTCGAGGTATCGACGTGGGTGGCAAAGAGCCCCTTGACCGGCCCCAGTTCAGCCAAACCGACCAACGCCGCCTCCACTTCCTGGGGGTTCGGCGCCTCCCCGACCGCCGCTTCGACCTCCGCCACCAACGCCTCCTGGCGGCGCAGCATCTCGGCCAAGCGGGTCGAGAAGTAGCCGGTATTGACCACCAGGACGCGGTCCCCCGCCTCCACCAGATTGGCGACCGCCATCTCCATCGCCGCCGTCCCGCCGCCCGCGATTACGAAGGGCTGACTCTCGGGCGGAGCCATCCACAGGGTGCGGATCAGTTCGAGGCTGGCTCCGAATGCCTCGATAAGGGCGGAGGAAACATGGCTCGGTGGCGGCACCGAGAAGGCTTCG
>QIHU01000331.1 GCA_003231035.1 Acidobacteriota bacterium | reverse complement strand
GTTTGGTGACAACTTAAAGCTACCGGCATTGGGGCCGAGGGTGGGTCAGTTTCTAAGCGATGGGTGGGTCAATTTCCGAGCGATGCGTCCAGCCTACGTCCTTGGCCAAAACCTCTGAAGCGAACGCTCGCGACCCACGGCTACCGTGCTACGAACCCGCTTGGTAGGCGAAGGCGGAGGCGCATCGCGGCGAATTTCTCGCCCCGAGGATGACCACCATCTCGACAGCGGGGGCCTTGACATCGCCGGTGCGAGATTGATCCAGATTGAAAGCAGCCTACTCTAGGGAACCGAGCTCTTCGCAACAAGCGCATGTTCTTCCCTCACGCGATAGTACGCATCGGCAGCCATTCCGAGACTGAAAGCAAAGGAGAATGCGATGATCGCCTGCGCTACGTACCCAAGACCAGGGACGAAAATCAAGAGCTCCACAACCAGAGACTTCAACATTTGAACTAGAAGCAGGATGACGATCATCACCAAGCCAACCTCGCTTACCCGGATTTGTTGTCCGTGATGCTTGCCAATGTTGACTACCATGAGAATCTCAATACAAAAGAGGAGAAAGGACGTTCCGGGAATAGGCCCGGTAAGAAGTGCCACCACGCCAGCAGTGAGTGCATAGGGTAGAACCGCCTTCATTGATCGCGCTTGGAAACCACGATAGCTGTGCAGGCAGTCACTACACCGCCAGTCACCTATCACCAGCCTTGAAAAAACCGCGCCCACCAGTTGCAGGAGCCCCAAAGGAACGTTGCCAGAAAGCACACTGCTAGCCGCTCCAAGGCCCTCCCGACCGCTAAGAGCAGTCTGAAGTTCGGTACTCGTCGAGTTGCACCTCGGACATCGCATGGTTCCCTCCTTGGTTCTTTCCCGCAGGTCTTGTAAGGGTATGTCGCGCCGATTGGAGCCTCCAGCCTCATCCAGTAAGTGACGGGGAATGCACTCTCGTCAACGTATTGGTGAGGAGGACTCCATGATTCTGATCCGATGGCTTTCCGTCGTCGCTCGACGCATCCCTCGACGCCCACTTGAGGCCGATCGCAATAGTTGCGCCAGCCGACCCTCGCTTCCCACCCTGACCCGATGGGATGTCGCGCTGGTCGTCTTCAAGATCCTAGGTGTCCTGGGAGCACTCATCGGTCTCGTGTTCGCGCTCATTTCAACCTAGAACGCGTCACCGAGTCGATCAAAGGGCCACGACGAGAACCCGTCGTGGCCCCCTGCTTCGAGCACCACGGATTCTCTCGACCCAAGAAAGACGAGCAAACCAGGTCCCCTGTCTCCGCTCCTTGTCGCTTCTACGACTAGGAGGATCCTTCATTGATCAGTACGACCATCCACGAACAGTCCCTCTGCTTGCCCCGCTTTGGCGCCGCCCAAGCCGAGTCTTGCCGGCAAAACTTCCCCGCCCTTCAATCGCCCACACTCGATGGCCATCCTATCGCCTTCCTGGACGGCTCCGCCGGCACGCAAACACCGCGGTCGGTGATCGAAGCCATGGCCGAGTACCAGCGGAAACACAACGCCAATACCGGCGGGGCCTTCTCGACCTCGGTGATCTCGGACCAGCTGCTCGAGCGCAGTCGACACTTGGCCACGATCTTCGCCGGCGCCAACCGAGGCCAAGAGATCACTTTCGGTCAGAACATGACCACTTTGACCCTCTTGGCCAGCGAGGCTCTGGCGCGTCACCTTGAACCTGGCGACGAAGTGATCATCACCCAATTGGACCACGAAGCGAACCGAAGCGCTTGGCTTGGGCTACGACATCGTGGGCTGACCATCCTCGAAGCACGCTTGTGCTCACCGGGAATCGTCGACCTCGACCATCTAGAATCACTCCTCAGCTCTCGGACTCGGTTGATCGCCATCGGTCTGGCCTCCAACCTGCTCGGCACCGTCCTCGATCTGGAACCGATTCGGCAGCTAGTGTCCCGTGCGGGAAGTTCGTTTGTCACCGAGAGGGTCGAGTCGCCCGCTGGGCAAGGCGCGGCGACGATACTGGGAGTATTGCGAGGAGCCGCAACGCGGCACAGGGGGATGAATCGGCCCTCGAATGGTAGCGAACTTTCCGCACGGGACACTAGCCCACAAGGTTGGCGCTTACCTTTTCGTGGACGCTGTTCACTATGCGCCACACTTCGCCCTCGACGCCGATCTCCTCGACGCGGACTTTCTGGTCTGTTCACCTCACAAGTTCTATGGCCCCCATCTCGGCTTCCTGGTCACCCGCCAGGGCCTGCTCGATCAGCTCCTCCCGGAGCCGCTAGTCGCGGTTCCCACGGCGACTCCCCTCGAAATCGGAACCTTGAGTCATCAGTCGATCGTCGGCCTGGCCGCAACGGTGGAGTACCTCGCCTCGTGGGGCGAAGGTGGGACTCTGCGCCAGCGCATCGTCTCGGCGATATCCTCGATCGGCGACTACGAGCACCAACTCGCCAAGAGGCTCTGGCAAGAGCTACAGACTCTACCTGGACTGCGCCTCTGGGGACCCGATTTTTCCTCGCCCCGGCGAACACCGACTCTCGCCTTCACCCTCAAGGGCTACTCACCCCACCAAGTGGCGCACGCCCTGGCCCAGCGTGGCCTCCAAGCCTGGGACGGCCATTGCTTCGCACCTCGAGCGGTGACCGCATTGGGTCGCAATCCCGACCAAGGATTCGTCCGCGTCGGGATCTCGATGTACAACTTAGAATCTGAAATTGACCGTCTCATCGACACCCTTCGCCCTCTGGCCATGGGCCGATGAGTTTGCCTCTTCCCTGCACCGTTCTCCACTTTGACCGGTTCGCAAGGATCCACAATCTAGCGAACCTCCAGACAATGCAGTACCATGCTGGCGACATGCCCAACCCAGAGAGCACCATCAGTGAGGTGCTTGCCGAGTGGAGAGAAGGAGACCATCAGGCTCTGGCACGACTGATGCCTCTGGTTCTTTCCGACTTACGCGAGATCGCGCGTCGCCACCTTTCCAAGGAGGCGCGCTCCATTACCTTGCAACCCACCGCCCTGGTCAACGAGGTCTACCTACGGCTAGCGGGCAAGCGCAGCGTCAACTGGCGCAACAGCAACCACTTTTTTGGTGAGATGGTCTTGATGGTGCGGCGGATCCTCGTCGACCACGCCCGCAGTCGTCTACGCCACAAGCGCGGCGGCAAGATACAAAAGATTTCGCTCGGCGAAGTGCACAACATCCCGGACCTTCCCGGTCGCGATCTCATTGAACTCGACTGTGCACTCAACAAGCTCATCAAGCTCGACGAGCGCCAAGCCAGGATCGTCCAGTTGCGTTTCTTCATCGGCTTGACCACCGAGGAGATCGCCAAGTTGCTTGGAATCTCGTCGCGTACAGTCAAACGGGAGTGGCGAGTGGCAAGAATGTGGTTGCACAAGGAACTCGCCAGTTCCACGGAGCGTGCCGAGGGTTCCGACCCCGATGAACGCTGAGCGCTGGGAGCGCATCAAGACAATCCTCGCCAAGCTGGACGATCTACCCAAGGAGCAACGCGGCGAGCGCCTAGTTGAACTCGCTGGCGACGATCCTCTACTCGTCGACGAGATCCAAGGCCTCTTGGATTCAGACAAGCCCGACGGCGTCCTCGATCACCCTCCCTTCCCGCGCCCCGCCGAGAGCGCGACGGGGTCGCTGGAAGGAAAGCAGCTGGGTGCTTACCGGGTCCATGAACGGCTTGAACGAGGCGGCATGGGAGAGGTCTACCTGGGGAGCCGCGTCGACGACTTCAAGCGGCGAGTGGCGATCAAGGTAATCCTAGAAGGAACCTACTCCCGATCCGCGATCCGACGCTTCGAGAACGAACGGCAGATCCTCGCCGGACTCGAACATTCAAACATCGCGCGCCTGCTCGACGGCGGCCAGGTCGATCAAGCTCCTTACCTGGTCATGGAGTTAGTCAAAGGCAGGCGGATCGACCGCTACTGCGAAGAAGAGAACCTTGAGGTCGCGGATCGAATCGAACTCTTCCTCCAGCTGTGCGAGGCGGTCACCCTCCTCCACCAAAACCTCATCGTGCACCGCGACCTCAAACCGAGCAACGTGCTGGTCACCCCCGAGGGCCAGGTCAAGTTGATCGACTTTGGCATCGCCAAGACGTTGCGGCCACAATCGCGGCTCCATGACAACGTCACCGAACTAGGCCTGCGCCCGCTGACCGTGGCGTACGCCAGCCCTGAGCAGATTCGCCACGAACGTACCGCGCCAGCGAGCGACATCTACTCGCTGGGCGTCTTGCTCTTTCGCCTGCTGACCGGGCAATCACCCTATCGGGACGGCCTAGAGCACCACCACGAAATGGCCGCGGCAATCTGCGACGACTCGCCACGCTGGCCCAGTGTCGCAGCCGGCTCGCGGCGGCTGCGCGGAGACCTCGACAGTATTGTCCTCAAGGCGTTATGCAAGAAACCGAGCCAACGCTACGCCTCCGTGGAGCAGTTCTCCAAGGATCTCCGGCACCACTCCACGGGGCTCCCGGTAAGCACCCGGCGCGGCGACTGGCGCTACCTCTTCGCCAAGCGGATCCGTCACCACCGCGTGGCAATCACTTTCGGATTCCTTTTCGTGATCACCACCGTCTCCGCATACAACGCGAGCACCCAACGAGACAAAGCGGAATTGGCGCAAGAGGGCGCGGTGGAGTTCGCAACCGCCCTAGAAACCGTGCTCAAAGAGGCCAAGCCCGGCCCAGAAACGGGCAGCAATCCCTCTGCCTTGCAGATGCTAAAGCGGGGACGAGAGCAGCTTCTCCAGGAAACCAAAGAGCCCTCGGCCCTGCGCGGCGACCTCTTTAGCTCAATGGCAAAGGTCTACAGAGACCTCGGCCTTTATCCCAGCGCCCAGCTTCTCTACGCGCGGGCGGTAACCATTTGGCGGCAACTGGGTGGTCCTTCCGAGCGGCTAGCCAAGGACCTCAACAACTTGGCTTCCGTCTTTTACATTCAGGGTGAGTTGGGTCCCGTGATACTCCTCTTGCAGGAGTCCTTCGACATCTACCAGACCTTGGACACTCCACCCGAAACGCTAGCTCGGCTGCTCAGCAATATTGGCTCCTTCGCCAATCGCCAGGGTGATTTCGAATTCGCACAAGCCAAGTACCACGAAGCCCTCGATCTACGCCGTCACCACTTTGGAGAGAGGTCCCCTGAGGTTTCCAAGAGTCTCTACAACCTCGGCCTACTCGCCTTCAATCAAAGCCGATTCGAGGAAGCGGAAGCGTTGTTGCGCGATGCTTTGGAGATCCAGATAAGTGCCACAGGCAAGGCAACACTGGCGACCACCAAGGTTATGTCAACCCTCGGACGGGTCCTGGTGGCTAGCGATCAACTGGAAGAAGCCGAACCGTTGATCCGCCAGGTGCTGAGCCTACGCCAAGGCTCACTCGCGAGGGATCACCCGAGAGTGGCCTTGGCCATCGGAGACAGTGCTGAGTTGTTGCTGGCCAAGGGCCATGCGGCAACAGCCTACAAGCTTGCCATCGAAGCGCTCGAAACCCACCGTCTTCAAACTCCAAACGAAGACTTTCAAATCGCTAGGGCGCGCAACCTCGTAGCCGCCTGCCTAGTCGCACTTCAACGGTATAGCGAAGCAGAGCCCCTGATGCGCCAGAGCACCCGGGTTATCGTCCGAGAGCGCGGCGAGACCTCCTACTACACCTTGCGAGCTCAACGTAGGCTTGCAGACCTAGATCGCCGTTTGTTCTTGCCGCCTACCCAGAACGTCGCCCAAGCCAATCCTTGACCTCCTCCATTCTCCGTGTCCCCTTGTTCAACGCAATCGCGCGTTTCTAGACAAGGAAGGATCCTTTACCGATGAAGAACTACCACTGCTCCAACTGCTCTCATTCCTTCAACGCCAGCTCGAACAAAGAGGCAACCTGCCCTCGTTGCGGGCGTTGCTACCCCGACAAGGCAATCTCACTGCAAGAGAAAGGCCCGGTCCATGGCTGACCCTCGCCTAGCTCTCTGCACGATCCGTCCCCATGGACGATGCTGGAAGAAAAAAAGGACCGGCCCTCGAGCCGGTCCAATATCAAAACGTGCTCAGAGCTCAGAAACTCGACTAACGGTTACTCAGAAGGAAATTCGCAACCCTCGGGAAGTAAATCGCAAGCCTCTGGGTCGTCATCTCCGAGCGCCTGCTTCGGGTCTCCGTCAACCTCTACAACGTCCGAACCAGTCGTTGTCAAGATCGCTGAGGAAAGAAACGGCGAGGAGCTGTTGCCCGAAAGTGTTTGGAGGTCACTACCAACCTCTCCAACTCCTTCCGTGCCCTCACCCAAGCGAATTTCGCTCGCCCGCCTCCCAGCCCTCTCGCGGTGTACCAGATCCGACCATTCCAGGCCTCCGAAACGAATGCGAATCCGACCTTCGATTTCGATCTCTAGAGCACTGTCGCTACCTTGCGAATCCGAGTTGAAATGAATCATACCTCTCTTCTCCTATTGGAAAGCCCTCGGCGCAATTTGGTGCTAACCAGGGTACATCCGACTAAGGGATCCACTTCCCTCTCCGGTCTATCCTCGTTGCCGCGCTAAAAAGGTCGATTCGCCGAGTCATCCAACCTTTCCGCGCGGTACCGATCCCGATCGCCGCCCCCCTTCCTTGGCTTTCGGTTTGTCAGGAGAGCCATTCCCCCGACCCAGTTTGTTCCCTACTTCACCTATTCGATGGTCCGGCACCGAAAGTCAGTCACGACGGAAGATGCCAGGAGGGCCGAAAGCGACCCTCACGAAAGAAGAGTTCAGCTGGAACGGCGATCTACTCGCACGGGCTACTGGCCAGCCAGCGCAACCAACTATGGCGTAAGCGAACCGCGCTATCGTGGGTGGAAGCCTCACCCGTTATTCGCCGCCTCGATATCTTCAGGGCCGAGCGCACAGGAGTGTCACCGAGGGTAACGGAGGCTCGCAACAATGCGCGGCGCTCCCGAGCGGGAGGTCGTTCGACAGCTTCGCCACCCTGGACGAAGGTGATGAACTGCTTATTGCGCCAGGTGACCACGCGCGCTTCGGCGCTACCCGGCTTTACCCCTTTGGACAAGGCCGAAAAGAAGCCGTCAAAAGTGATCCTCGCATGGCGACGAGAGAGCTCCTTCTCCCAGTCTCTGAGGGTCGCGTCTTGTCGATCGGGGCTAAATCCGGCCCCCCCTTCGAGATCAATTTTTTCTTGTGCCTCCAAGATCGCCTGAACCTGGGCTGGATCGAATTGTGCCTCCCTGGCGAGCTCTTCGTAGGTCGGCTCCCTCTCCAGCTCGGCGGCGAGTTCGTCGCGCATCTTCAGCAGTTGACCGATCCGTCGGCGCGCCGCCTTGGGCAGGTAAACATGTTGCTTGAAGCGGATCGCTTCATGCCAAATGTCCCAGAATATCGGCTCCTTGGCGAAGCGATAGAAAGCCACTCCATGGCTCGGGTCGTAGTTGCGGATCGCCCGTTCGAGAGCCATATATCCAACACTCTCTAGTTCATCCAAGGGAGCGGACGGTCCCAGGCGCTGGCGAGTCCGATGAACTGACTTCATCATCAGCCGCTTGTACTTTTCAAGTAGCACTGCCGCCGCCTCATTGCCTTGCCGCACATGGTGCATCAGCTCTTCGCGACGCTCCGTATCCGCTCCAGCCTCCCGCGCCTCTGTGAGACGAACCGCGGCTTCCCGACCCTGGGCAACTCGATCGAAGAGCTTGGCCTCTCGTTCCAGCTTCTCGTTGAAGTCCGTGTCACTCATCGGCCACCTCCCCAACGGCCACCGCTGCCCTAGCCGGAGCGATATCGGAACTTTCTACACCTGGTGACCGATCGAGAAGCCACTCACCGCCCTGGGTCCACTCCTCGACTGGCCCACCGAACTGGTGGCTGTACATGCGCAGTACGAAGCGCTCACCAGGATGTAGCCCATGTGCTGTTCGAGAGCTGCCCGGCACCGGCTGTCCCCAGTCGTAGCCGACGAGCACGTCACCGACGTCGAGCCAAAGGTCCTCCGATCCGTTTGAACTCTTGAACCGCCTGAGAACATTTCCCCAGGCGGTCTGCACGTTGCCTTCGGACTCGAAGGGGGTAACCAACGGAGAAGAGGGCACGGGGAAGAGGGCCAAGAAGACATCCTCCTTCGAAAGGCTACCCGTCACCGGATCGAAGTGTTCGCTCAAGCCATGCACTTGGCTGAGTCTTCCCCACAAGCGGCGAGCACGCTCAGCCTGAGCCGCTAGCCGCACCATAACCATCAGGGTAGCCCAGCGACGGGAGCGGTCGGAGACCGACAGAACCCGGAGATCATGCACATTCTTGGTGCATTTGGCGTTCGGTCTTGACTTCTTCAAGGCACCTGCTAGATCTTCCGCGCTCAGCCCGAAGAGATCTCCGAGTTGCGCTAACTCCTCCTTTTCAGCCGCAGCCAGAGAGCCTTCCTGGCCACGGGCGAGTAGACTCGAAAACCGTGCCCGACGCTCGTAAAGGTGTGAACCGTCGTAGCTCTCCCACAACAGATTGGCCAGCCGAATCCCGTCGCGCAGCTCTCCCACGGCGGCGATGGTTCGTCCCTTACCCTCTCCCTCTTGCCCTGCCAAAAGAGGCTCTAGGACGATGCGTAAGCATTGGTCCGCCCAAGTGCGTACCTCTTCATCCCTCTCTTGGGCCGGAAAATCCGCGAACAGGCCAGCGATAGGATACCGCCGCTTGCCAAAACGGGAGCGCACCTCGATCACCTCGCAACTCTCTCCCGTGGCCAGAGCGAGTAGATCGTCCAGTCGTATCTCGACAAGCCTGCCAACGAGTAGCCGCTGCAGACGGAGGCGCAATGTGCGCACCCCCTCAACAAGAAGGGCGTTCCAGCTCAGCCCCGGCCTCCCTTTGGCGCGGATCGTTTCCCCAGCATCGTGTTCGAGCAACCACTCGAAGACCCCAGCCTCCTCGCCAGCCGTACGTTCCGGGCTCTTGCGCGTGAGCGCGACAGGAGCACAAGGGTGGTCGGCAAACAAGGTGAGAATCAAGCCGCCGCAATAGAGGCCCAGATTGTCGTGCCCCCCAGCAGCCCCGGTTAGGGGAACCTTGGATCTAGCCGGTTCGGGCAGGCCACGGGCGAGCAGGGCCCGGCGAAGCGATGGCAGAGGACTCAGTTGGTCGATGACTGTGTCGGGAAGTCCTCGCTCCTCGATCTGCTGCTCATTGCCGGTGAGGGCATAGTCGAAGCAGAGGAGCTCCGGCACCCAACCGCCTGTCGCTAGTTTCCCTGGGTCGTGCGCCATCAGCAGCCGCGAAGAATCCCGAAACTCCCGCGCCTCCTCCGCCGTGGCTAACCAACGCAGATCGAAGAGGTCCCCTACATTCTGGATGGTCGCCCGGGTCCCCGCCTCAGGGATGAAGCCCGGCACTCGAAATTCTTCCCCACCCAGCAGCAGCTGTTTTTCCAGCCCCTTCGGCTCATCGTCGATCAATAGAATCTGGATCTTGTCGTAGGCTGTCACTCGTTCACTCCTTCCTCTTCAATCCAGCGAAAAGCAAGGCCATCGCGAAGAGCGACGACGACGCTGCCTGCTCTCTACGGACAAGAAGCTGCCCGACCGAGAACTTCTCCAGAAACCACGACAGAAAGAACAGACCACCACACCGCTGATCCGAAATTCCGGCCCATGCGACCCAACGGTCTTCCCGCAACAATGAGAAGCTCTCCGCCTCAGGCTTTGCGACGGTGTTCCGCAAGACCAAAGCCATACTCCGCCTGCCCGCCAAGTCGATTTCTTCCCAGGACCCGTCAACGGAAACGGTTGTACTCTTGGATGCACCGTGTTTCGCCACATTGGTGGCAACCTCAAAGAAGAGTTCCTCATAGAAGAGGTCCGCCGGTCGAAAGCTACCGGAAATCCAACACTCGATCTCCC
>QIHU01000345.1 GCA_003231035.1 Acidobacteriota bacterium | reverse complement strand
TCGTCCGCTCCGCCGTGGCCAACCTGCGCGCCGGTCGGGTGGTCACCGGCGCCTCGACGATCACCATGCAACTGGTGCGGGTGCTCGAACCGAGGCCGCGTACCTTGCGCTCGAAGGCCATCGAGGCATTGCGGGCGTTGCATCTGGAGATGCGACTCTCGAAGCGGGAGATTCTGGCCGCCTACCTGAATTTCGTTCCCTATGGGCGCAACGTCGAAGGGGTTCGCGCCGCTAGCCATGGTTATTTCGGTCATGGACCGCGCCAACTCTCGGCCGATGAGATCGCGATCTTGCTGGCGGTCCCGCAGCGCCCCAGCAGCCGCTACCCGACGGCCAAGAACCAAGAGCGGCTGGCCGCCGCGCGCGATGAGATCTCAGGGTGGCTCCTCGAACGAGGGGCCTTGCCGGCCGAGCCGACGGACGGTGAAGATCGGGCGGCGATGATCCGGCGGGTGTCCCAAGAGATTGCCCGCCAGCCGCTACCGAAGCGGATCCGTCCCTTGCCGCGACTGGCCGCGCACGCCGCCTTCTGGCTGCGCGCTCAGCTACCCGATCAAACGGAGATCGAAACCACTCTCGACCGCGGAATGCAGCGGTTGGCCGAGGCGCGCATGGCCGGAGCTCACCCCGGGTATGCGCGCCTCGGGATCCACAACGGCTCGGCGGTGGTGGTCGACCACCAGGCGGCCGAAGTGCGGGCTCTGGTGGGGAACTTCGATTTTTGGGACGACCACCACGGCGGCCAGATCGTCGGCTTCGACAACCCCCGCTCGCCGGGCTCGGCGCTCAAACCCTTCATTTATGCCATGGCGCTCGACCGTGGGCTGGCGCTGCCCGAGCACCTGGTGGCCGACGTACCGGTGCGCTATGGCGACTATGCACCCGACAACTACAACGGCGAGTTTGCCGGCCTGATCGCCTTGGAAGAGGCCCTTTCCTTGTCGCTCAACGTGCCCTTCGTGCGCCTGCTGAGCGAGGTGGGTGTTGAACGGTTCATCGGCCTCCTGCGCACCGCGGGCGCCGAGCATCTGCGGGCCGAACCGGGGTACTACGGCCTTTCGGCGGCGATTGGGTCGGTGGGTGTGACTCCGCTCGAGATGGCTGGCCTCTACGCCGCTCTCGCCGATCGCGGCCGCTACCGGCAGGTTGCCTGGCTCCGGGAACAGGGCCAGGAACAAGCGGGGATCGCCCTCCTTTCGCCGGGGGCGAGCTATCTGACCCGCCGGGCTCTGTCGCGGCGCGATCGTCCCGACTTTCCGCAGCGCCGCCGCTTCTCGGGGGCCCCTGCGGCGATCCACTGGAAGACCGGAACCAGCTACGGCCACCGCGACGCCTGGGCGGTCGGCTCGGGCAGCGAGCACACCGTCGTCGTCTGGCTAGGCAATTTCGACAATCGGTCGAGCGTCGATCTTGTGGGGGCGGAGGCGGCCGGACCGCTGCTCTTCGATCTGCTGGAAGCGCTCGCCGATCGGGCCGCTCCACCGTTGCCCGAGAGCTGGCCGCGCAACCTCAAGACGGTGCAGGTCTGTTCCTATTCGGGACACTTGCCCACCGCCGCCTGTCCGCGCAGCCGCGAAGTGTTGGCGGTGGCCGATCACGTTCCCACCGCTCGCTGCCCGTACCACGTGGCGGTCGACATCGACCTGGCGAGCGGTTTGGCCTTGTCGCCGGAGTGTCGGTCTAGCTACCAGTGGGAGACTCGCAGCTACGTGGTTTGGCCGGCAACGCTGCGTCGCTGGATGAGTCGCGGTCGGCGCTGGACGCCCGGGCCGCCGTCGCCGTCACCCGGCTGCGAGCCGTCGGCGCACACCGCCACGCTGCGCCGTGCCAAGCCGCGGATTCTGTCGCCACCAGCCGGGCAGGTCCTGATCTTGCTCGCCGGAGTGGCGGCGCAAGACCAGGAACTGCCCTTCGAAGCGGAGACCTCGGGCCATGCCGAACGGTTGTCGTGGTTCGTCGACGGCGAGTTCCTCGGCAAGGTCGATGGGCAGGAGGCCCTGTGGTGGACTCCGCGCCCGGGGCGCCACGAGATCCTGGTGGTGGACGACTCCGGGGCGAGCAGTAGGCGATGGTTAGAGGTACGCTCGGGTCGCCCTCGAACGGCCGCCACCGGTGGCTAGGCGAAGCTCGGCGAGCACAGAGGGAAGAGAGAGGCCTCTCGCCGTGTTGTCCTAGGCGAACACTCACCGGCTCGATGGAGGGTCCCCACATGCCACTCTTGTCCCCACGCCTCAGACGTTTCGCTGGCGCGTTCAGTTTGCTGTTTCCACTGGCCGGAGTTGGGGTCGTTCGAGCTGAACCGAAGCTTCCCCAGAGTGACTGGGTCGAGAGCATCCGGGTGTTGGAACCGGGTGGCGGTCGGCTGGCCTGGTCGGTGCAGGGAGACTGGATCGCCTACGACCAGATGGACGCGAAGGGCTTCTATAACATCCACATCATGGATCCCAACGGTAGGTTTCGCAAGTGTCTAACCTGCCCACTGCGCGAGTTTCGCAAGGCCCACGCCTACAACCCTTCCTGGCATCCTTCGGGCAACTATCTGGTCTTTCAGGTGCAACTCCTGGCACGCAGGCTGAAACTGTCGCCGGCTGAAATGACCACCCCGGACCGCGCGCTGCACAGCTCGATCTGGATCATCGACAAGACGGGTAAGCATTTCTGGCAGCTGGTCAGCAGCGCGCAAACCACCGGCGTCCTGCTCGATCCGGTCTTCTCCCACGAGGGCGACCACTTGGCCTTCAGTGAGCGTGTCCGAAGCAAAAAGGGACGTTGGGGTGAATGGGCGGTGCGGGTGGGGCAGTTTCGCATCAAGGCCGGGGTGCCGCGCCTGCGCAAGGTGAAGAGCTTCAAGCCGGGGGATCGCCACCGGTTTGTCACGGTGAGCGGTTTTTCGCCGAGCGACGATGCGGTTTTGGTGGCCGGGAACCTCGATAACGGGCAGTCCGAGTTGGGTATGGACGTGTACGAGATGAGCCTCAAGGATGGCTCGGTGCGGCCTCTCACCCGCAGCCGGCGCGAGTGGGACGAGGGGGCTCATTTCTCGCCGGACGGCGAACTGGTCGCTTGGACGAGTAGCCGCGGTGTTGATCTTGGCAAGACGAGCCAGCAAGTCCGCGCCCCCTCGGCGCGCGCCCAGCGCCGGGAGCTCTGGCTGATGCGAGCCGACGGTGGCGATCCGCAACGGCTGACCTTCTTCAGCCACCCGGCGGCGCCCGAGTCTTTGCGTGGGGCGGTGGTTTCGGATTTCGCTTGGGGACCCGAGGGGAAGCGGCTGGCGGTGCATGTGGTGACGGATTTGGCGGCGGGGGTGGAGCGGATTTATCTCATTGAGTTGAAGGGGCGGTCGGGGCCTTCCCGCCAAGTCACCGGCGCGCGCCCTCAGAGCTAACTTGGCGGGAAGGACCCTCCCTTGGAGGTGTTTGGGGCCTCGCTCGGGCTTCGCCCGATCTTGCTGTCTCTCCGAAGTGACTGGCACTCCGGGTTGGCTAGGCGAAGCCTAGCTCCTCGCAAAAGAAGACGCCTTGTTGTCCCGGGCAGAACTGCAGTGAGCCGTTGCAGATCACGAAGCAGAGGCCACCA
Organism: Acidobacteriota bacterium; assembly: GCA_003231035.1. GTDB lineage: Bacteria > Acidobacteriota > Thermoanaerobaculia > Multivoradales > SZUA-115 > SZUA-115. Next base: position 8,175 of record QIHU01000345.1, on the reverse strand, counting down.
CCGCCGAAGCAGGTGTTACCTGTTCCAGAACAGGAGATACTAGTTCCATTGGGACAGGTAGTGGTAGCTGTACAGGTGGGGGGGGTAGGGCATGCCTGGCTACAAAAAGTCTTCGGCCCACTGCCACATTGGACGAATCCTCGTTGGTTGTTGGCACAGTCGCGGTCTCGTGCGGTGCAGCTTCCGACGCAACCGGATGTTGAGACGGAAGGACTTGTTCCGCAGCTTGCGGAGCAGAACGCTTCGGTCGTGAGTGAACCGCCATCCGCAGTGTCGCTACTGGTGACTTGCAGCTGAGCGATGAACTCCTCCTCGCTGAGAGCCGAGGCCGAACCTGAGACCAGGAAGCAGCCGAGGACCAGAATCATTGCTCTCCATCCAAATAAGTTCTTCATGATGTTCTCCGTGGTAAGAAGGTGGACCGGACAGAGCAACTATCGCATAAGAGGATGTATTTGTCTACGTGGAGTCGTCTTCATCCAGCTGAGCACCAAAACCGGCGTGCCAATCTGGCTAGGCCAAGAGTTGTCTCTCCGAGATGACTGGCACTCTGGGTCAGCAGCACCCCGGGTCAGCAGCGACAAGGTAGAGTTCTCCCATGACCAAGATTGCGGAGAAACTGTTCGCACGGCTGAGCCAGGTTCGCTACGTCGCCCTGTACCGGGGCGGGGAACCCGAGTTGTACGAGAGGCCTGCGATTGAGGCGGCCAGTGGTTGTGACTCGGATCGATTTGAGGAGATTCTGGTCAACCCAACCCTCCTCACCCTGGCACGTCAGCGAGGAGAACTCGATTGTGGGGGACTGGAGTACTTGGTGATCCGGTATGGGAACTTCTTCCAGCTGGTCCATCCCATCGCGGGCGGCCACATCTCCGTGGCGATCGAACCCGACGCGGATCCGATCGCGGTGGTGGAGGTGGTGCGAGCTCTGGTGGCGGACGCTGGCCTTGCGTTCTGAGGTCTTCTCGGCGGCGAGCCGGGAAGGCGCGGCCCCGGCTCTGCGAGGTGATTGACGCTTCGATCCGGTAGAGAGCGGAACCTCAAGCGGAGACTGGGCTTGCCCACTGGGCAGAAAGATCACATTTAGATGAGGGAATGCGGCGGTGCTGTCCGTCTTATGTGATGGAGCGCTTGGTTAGGAGCTCCCACAACCGTTCTCAAGGAGGACAGCATGAACCAGGATCGGCGACAAGAGTCACTTCGAGTTCGGGTTTCAGCGGCGGAGCTCGCCGCCGCGCGGCCGCATCCGCGTCACGTTGCGAATGGAGATGAGCAGAAATTTCGCAAGCTGGTGACCGACCTGTGCAATGGCAGCAAGAGCTCGGTACCGAGCTATTTGGCAAGCTTCACGAAGGGTATGCCCCATGATTCGAAGACAGGGCTGGTCGAGAGCCCCGAGGACTTTAAGAAATTTGTCAAGGGGCTCGATAGCGGTGACCCACGCGATTTCATAGATACTCGCTTGGGGCCGAATGGGGGCGAACCCAAGGACTGTTGTGGCCCGTGGAGATCCGCCAAGGCCAGAAAGGCCAAAGCCAAGGTCCGGGCTTGGGAGAGTCAGGGTGCGGGGCGGACTTTCGATCTGGAAGGACCGGATGCACAAGCCGTCACCATGCCGCCGGCCCCTGCTTTGGGCAGCGATGAGTTGACTGCGGAGATGGCCGAGGTCTACGCGCAGGCTCTGCTTCGCGACGTGCCGTTCACGCAGATCGTGGATCTGTCCGGCAAGGTGTCGTTCGACTGCAAGGCCAAAGCGCCGACGGACACCACGGTCAAGGCTGTGGTTGGCCATCTGGGCAAGCTCAAGTGGTTTGCCAGCGACGAGTGCTGTGGATTGAGCGCGGCCGAGCTTGGACGCAAACGGTCATCTGGTGGCCTGACCGGGCAGACCCTCTTTCGCGGGATCACCCCGGGGGACCACATCGGCCCGTACATTTCCCAATTTTTGCTGGCTGGCAACGGTGGGATCAATCCTCTGGACAAGGAACGGGCGCCGGCAGACGGCAAGATCACCTATGGCGCGATCACCATCGATCAACGGGTGAGGTACGCCAAACCCTGCGACGATCACATGACGCGATGGAAAGAGTGGCTCGACGTTCAGGAAGGTGCCAACTTAGGGAATCTAGAGTGCTATATAGGCCAAGACTGCTCGCGAAAAAAGACCCCGACCCGCCGCTTCATCACGACTCCGCGAGACTTGGCTACCTATGTGCACTACGATGCCCTCTACGAGTCCTATCTCAACGCCTGCCTGATTCTGATGGGCCTTGGGGTGCCTTTCGACCCGGATATTCCTTTTCAAGGGTCGGATTGCGTTGACCATCAGCAGGGCTTCGCTCACTTCGGTGGACCGCATATCCTGTCATTGGTAACCGAGGTGGCGACTCGCGCGCTGAAAGCGGTGCGTTTTCAGAAATTTAACGTGCACCGCCGCTTCCGTCCCGAGGTACTTGGTGCTCGCCTGTCACGCCGCGCTGTACTCAAGACGTCGGAACTCGACGCGATGGAGGCGACGCCCGGTCTGAAGGAGATCCTCGCACTGATTGCCAAGAAAAACGGGGCCGACCCCCAACTAGGCAAGGCTAACTACCTCCTACCGATGGCCTTCTGTGAGGGCTCACCGATGCACCCGTCCTACGGTGCGGGCCATGCCACGGTCGCCGGAGCTTGTGTCACGATCTTGAAAGCGTTTTTTGACCACAAACACCCACTGACGATCGCCGGCAACGACAAGACCGCCTTCGTACCCAAGAACGACGGCTCCAAGTTAGTCAAGGTGCCGGTCAGCGATGGCACGCTGACGGTCGAAGGTGAGCTGAACAAGCTAGCTTCCAATATCTCAATTGGCCGCGACTGGGCCGGGGTGCACTTCTACTCGGACTACATCGAGTCGCTTCGGATGGGAGAACAAGTTGCCATCGGAATCCTCGAAGAGCAAAAGCTCACTTACGGCGAGAATTTCTCGATGACGGTGCCCCTGTTTGATGGCGGTTCCTACCGAATCTAGATCCGCCAGATCGGGCCCAAGCCGCGCGAGCTTGCTGAGCGCGGCGGGCCCATGAGGTGTCGGTAGGTTACCCGGCCCAGGTCACCTCACCCTTGCGCATGCCGCCGCAGCCGTTGTGTTCGAAGGGCCGGTTGCAGCCACCAGTGCCGCAGACATCGCCGCTGAAACCGCCGGGGTTGATGGTGGCGATCCACTCTTTGACCTTGGTTTGCACTTGCTCGGCGTTGTAGCCGTGCTCGGTGATCAGGTAGTGGGTGAGACCCCAAAGGCTGCGCGACATGTTGCACGGGCAGCAGCAGGTGTAGGCGGTGTTGTTGCTGCAGCAGGGGGCCGGTAGGGGCTCCAGAGCTGCCTTCTTGATCGCGTCCTGCTCGGGGGTCAATTCGATGGTGTCGTACCACTCGATGAACTGGTAGGTCTGCGCTTTGACGTCGGTGAAAGGGACGGGGTCCTTCATTTCCGACTGCGCCTGGGCCGCGATCACGGAGATCAGGGTGACGAGGATGAGGCCACCTAGGATGGTGGCTTGGCGTAGTTTGCTTGCGGTGATGGCCATGGGAAAGCTCCTGGACTGCCTATTGGATGCGCCGGGGGACCAGCAGTTCGCTGATCTCGCTGCGCTCAAGTTTGAAGGAGATGGTGCCGCCGCCGATGCGCCGGCGTAGGGTTACGGTCTGCTTGTCGACTTTCTCGACCGTGCATAGGATCCGCTCGCCATCCTGACGAATGACGGTGATGTGTCGGTCGACGAAGTCGCCGATGCTTCTGGCGGGGAAGCTCTCACCTCTCGGATTCCCGCGACGTCGGAAAGTAGGTGGAGTGTTACGGGTTGAGTTTTCTGAGGTGGTGCTGGTGCTCGACTGCGAAGTCTTGCTGCTCGCGGCTGGCTTGCGCGGTTGCGTTGCGGTGGGGTTTTCGGTGGCGCGTCTGCGGGAGTCGGCCAGCGGGCCGGTGACGGGCCCGCTCCGTACATTGCGCTTTTCAGCCCAACTGACTTCGGGCTGTTCGCTGAACGAGGCCAGAGTAATCTTGGGGGCGAGCGACAAGCCTAGGATAATCGCCAAGATTCCGCCAAGATTCAGTGCCATTGGGTACTTACTTTCGGGCCAATACCGAACCAAGGTGTAGATGGCGAAGAACGGAATCAAGAGGGTACCGAGCCCCATCGCCAAACTGTCTCGGAAGGCGACCACCAATAGCCAAATCGTTCCCGCAATGGCGAGGATTGAACCGATGAGAAGAAGAGCGTTGGCCATGGTGCTGATGCAATTGCCGGCAAGGCAGCATGAAAAAGGAAACCGTCTACCTCTACCTAGCACGACTGGCGGGTTTGCTCAAGTGGTGACACTCAGATCAGCCTCTTGGGTCGCCGCGATGAGGCTGGCGGCAGCGATGGCGGCGAGGGCGGCGGCCAGGTAGGGAGCGGCGAATGTGTAGTCGTACAGTGCTCCGGCCAAGGGCGGTCCCAGGGCTCGGGCAGCGGCCGAGAAGGACTGGCTGGCGCCGAGCACCGCGCCCTGTTCCTCTGCGCCGCTACGGGTGGAAAGGAGGGTCGCTAGAGCCGGGGAGAGCAACCCTTTGGCCGCCGCCATGCCGCCCAAGACCACCACCGCCAGGGTGAGCGTGGGCGCCGCCGGGAGGAGGGCCAGGGTGAGGGCCATCCCTAGGGCGCCGAGAATCGCGATGCGGCGAGTTCCGTAGCGGGTGGTCAACCGTCCGACCAGTCCTCCCTGGACGACGATCATCACCACGCCGACCAGAACCAAGATCAAGCCGAATCCTCCTTCGTCGAGCTCCAATCGATCTTCGCCCAGGTAGGCGAAGGTGGTTTCCATGGCGACAAAGGCCAACATGGCGAGGAAGGTGGAAACCAAGAGGCGCCGCGGCGCTGGCCGCCGCAGGATGGAACCCCAGCCTCCAGCGGCGTTCGAAGGGGAGCCTTGCTGGCGGTCTGGACTCGGGTAAGCGAAAGTAGGCGAGGGCGAAGTTGACGGCAGCCAGGGCGGCGGCGACGAAGGCGGCGCCGGAGAAGCCCCAGCCGATGTAGATGAAGGCGGCGCCAAGGGCGGGGCCGAGGACAAAACCGACACCGATGGAAGCACCGAGGAGCCCCATGTACTGAGCTCTCTCTTCGGGTTGGGTGACGTCGGCGATGTAGGCCTGCGCGGTCGCCACGCTACCGCCGAAGAGGCCGGCCACGGTCCGAGCGGCGCAAAGTAGAAACAGGGTCTGTGCCAGGCCGGTGAGAACGAAGGCTAGCGAGGCCCCGGCGAGGCTGGTGAGCAGAACCGGCCGCCTGCCGTGGCGATCGGACAATCGTCCGAGAATCGGCGCTCCGATCAGCTGCGCCAGCGAGTAGCTAGAGATGAGAATTCCCAGCTTGAGACCGCTGGCACCCAACTCTCGAGCGAAAAAGGGAATCGCCGGCAAGAGGATGCCGAAACCGAGAAGATCCAAGAATACGGTGAAGTAGACCGCCGCCAGGGCCGACCGCTGGCGACCGGGAACAGGGGTCGCCTCGGCACTCATCGCTGGTTGACCTTGCCGGACGGTGGGGTGTGGCGGTTCTTCGCCGCGCCCGTCCGCCAGCGCGCCAGGAACAGCAACCCAATGACCACGGCGACAAGTTCCAGCGCGCCGCTGATCACGAAAGCGAAGCCGTAGCCGTGGGCGGTGAAGGCCCAGGCGCCAACCAACGGTCCGATGGCAAAACCGAGGGAACCGGCGAGGTTGAAGCCGCCCATGGCAATGCCGCGCGTTCCTTCGCCGCTGTAGCGGGCGGTCAGGGTGATCGCGGGCGGAAACATCACCGCCGCCAGGACTCCCAAACCGACCATCACCCACCACAACGCGTAGAGGTCCGAGTACCCGACGGCGCAAAGCAGAAGGCCGTAGGTGAAAGAGCCGACCAGCAGCGGCGGGTAAGGGCCGACTTTGTCCGACAAGCGGCCAGTGAAGTACTGCATCAGGGCGAAGGGGAGCAGGAAGAGGGCCAGATATCGCCCGCGCACAGCCGGGTCGTCCACGCCGAGTGAACCCAAATAGAGCGGAAAGAGCACGACGAAGAAGCCAACGGTGTAGCGGTCGACGAAGTAGAACAGGTAGGGCATCAGCAAGCGGGGACTGGCCCGTAGGGTGGTGAGGATCTGCGTCGTCGAAACCTGCTTGCGCTGGATCCGCCGGGGGGGCAAGGCGAAGCTGCCCAGCGCGATCAAGGCGAAGAGAGCCGCGGCCCCGAGGAGCGGTGCGCGGGGCCCAAAGTCGCGCGACAGGTAGCCGCCGATCGGCGCTCCGAGGCTAACCCCGAGGGAGAGGGCTCCACCCATCATCCCCATGTAGCGGCCGCGCCGTTGGGCGTCGGGTTGATCGAGGACCATGGCCATCAAGGTGGACCAACCCATCACCGAGAAGGCCCCTTGGATGAACCGTAGGGCGAGGAGCAGAGCGATGCTGTCGATGACCGAGTAGGTGGTGTAGAAAATGGCGCTGACCGCGAACCCAAGGATCACCAGCGGCTTACGATAGCCGAAGCGATCGCTGACGATCCCCCAGATGGGCGCGAACAAGATGTAGGCGGCCATCTCGATCGAAAAGAAGAGGCTGGCCTGGGCGGTGGTTCCGCCGAGTCGGTCGACCACCAACTCTTTGAGACCGGCGACGATCAGGGTCAGATTGAGCATCGCCACCATCAAGAAGAGGCAGGGCAGGTAGACGCCGCGCAGCCGGCTGCCGTTACTCATGGGGGCAGGGTGGTTGGATGGGTCGGTAGCGAGAGAAGTTGTCGTCATGGTGGCGGCGTCCGCACTAGTGGGTGCCGAGCGCGCCACACGATACTGCACTATGCACCCCATTCGGCCGGTAAGATGTGGAAGTGGGATCAAGTTGGACGGCCGATGGTCAGAGATGCCGAGGGTGGCACCGGGTGGCGAAACTCAGCCTCTGGGTTTGGCTCCTGGCCGTGGTGTGTCCGCTCGGTGCGTCGGCGCAGTCTACCCAAGCCCTTCTCGACCAAGGCCGCGAGAGACATTTCACCGGCCGCTGGCGCGAAGCGATACCCTACTATCTGGAAGTTGTTGTATTGGCCCGCGAAAGCGATCCCACCGCGGTCGGTGTGGCGCTCAACAACGCCTGCGACGCCTACAACAACTTAGGCGACTTCCGCGCTGCCCTTGAGTTTTGTGGCAAGGCGATCGATGTGCGGCGGCAGCTCGGCGACGAGCTGAGATTGGCCAGAACGCTCAACAATCTTGGTATCTCTCAGCAGTACCTTGGGATGCTGGCGGAGGCTAGAGAGAGTTTTTCGGAGGCTCTGGAGATCAACCGGCGGCTGGACGATGTTCGCGGTGAAGGGATCAACCTGTCGAATCTCGGCTTGGTGGCGATGGCTGAAGAGCATTACACCGATGCGATGGCCTTTTTCGAAAGCGCGGCGCGGTTGGCCCGCCGGGGGACGGCAGAGCCTTGGGCACGGGCGCAAGAGGCGCTGGCATTGATGAATCAAGGGGTGGTGCTGGAGCGCGTAGGTGCCTTTCGCGAAGCGCTCGATCGGTATCGCTGGGCCGCCGAGCGGCTGGACGATGGGGACCCCTGGCGGCGGGCGGCGTTGGAGGTGAATATCGGTGTCGTTTATCGCAATCTCGGCGATCCGGTACGCGCCGCTGAGTCCTTCCAGACTGCCGCCGATACCTATCTTCGGCTGGAAGATCAAGCGAGCCGAGCCAATGCTCTGGTGAACTTGGCTTTGGCATTGCACCTCAACTTGGAGCAGCCGAAGCCGAGGCGTGCCGAAGAGGCGTTCGGCGAGGCCTTGGCCGCCGCCCAGTTGGCCGGTGATCGCAATGTGCAGACCGGTGTTCTGCTCGGTCTGGGCGGTTTACTGTTGGCCACTGGGCGGGTGGATGAAGCCGCGACAAGTTTTCGCCAAGCGGAAACACTGGCCGAGCAAGAAGGTGCCAACACCCGCCTCGCCTGGGCGTTGCACGGTCTGGCCAGGGTTGCCGAAGCGCGCGGCGAGCTGCTGCCGGCACGCGAACGGTTGGTGGCCGCGATGGCGGCGATCGATCGGGCGCGCTCGGGTTTTGACTCTGACCACTGGCGGGCGGGATTCTCAGCCGGATACCGCGGAGTCTACGCGACGGCGGTGCGAGTGTTGATCGCCCTGAATC
>QIHU01000114.1 GCA_003231035.1 Acidobacteriota bacterium | reverse complement strand
CCGACGGAGAACACTACCTTTACCAGTTCCATCCCCATGCGGCGAGTGGACGAGGTGCGAACGCCCCTGCCCATCGGCAGATCGATCGCCCATGGCGGGACCCTGATTCTCGACCGGCGAGGGCTGGTGACCCCGACTGGCGTCATCGGCACTCTGTTCGTCGTCGGCGACGGCCTGGCCCGTGGCTACTTCGGTCAGCCCGGCCTGACCGCCCTGCGCTTCCTACCGAATCCATTCCCCAGTCGGCCGGGTGAGCGCATGTACGACACCGGCGACCGGGCCAGTTGGTCGGCCGACGGGTGGATGGACTTTCATGGTCGCGACGACACCCAAGTCAAGATTCGCGGCTTCCGTATCGAGCTGGAAGAGATCGAAGCCTCGTTGCGCGCCCACCCGGCGGTGCGCGATGCGGCGGTCTTGGCGCGGTTGAGCGAGGGCGGCGACAAACGGCTGGTGGCCTACGTGGTGCAGGAGGCCGACTATCTCAACGAGGAGGTCACCGACGAGGCGGCCGGAGAGGAGCAGGTCGATGAGTGGGGGATGGTCTTCGACGACCTCTACCTCAAGGACTCACCGTTGGACGATCCGACCTTCAACATCATCGGCTGGGAGAGCACCTACACCGGAGAGCCGTTGCCGGCTCAGGAGATGCGACAGTGGCTGGACGACACCATCGAGCGCATCGCGGCCGAGAAACCGCGCCGCATTCTAGAGATCGGCTGCGGTACCGGGATGCTCCTCTTCCGCTTGGCCCCGGGCTGTGAGCGTTACCTCGGCACCGACCTCTCCCAGGAGGCGATCCACTATCTGGAGAAGACGGTCGGCGACCGGCTGCCGCAAGTGGAGTTAGTCTGCCAGCCGGCGGATGTCTTTGAAGGCATCGCCGCTGGGAGTTTTGACACCGTGATCTTGAACTCGGTGGTGCAGTACTTTCCGACCGCCGAATACCTGGCCGAGGTCATCGTGGGGGCGCAACGGATTCTTGCTCCGGGAGGCTGTCTCTTCCTCGGCGATTTGCGCAGTCAACCTCTGAACGAGGCATTTGCCACCGCTGTGGAGCTGTTTCAGGCGCCGGAAGGGATGGCGCTCGATGCGCTACGCTTACGCATTCAGCGCCGGTTGGTGGAGGAGAACGAGTTGACGGTATCCCCCTCGTTCTTCGCCGCCATGCAGGAGCGGACGCCGGCCATCGAGCGGGTCGAGGTTCATCCTAAGTTCGGCAAGGCGCACAACGAGTTGACCGCCTTTCGCTATCAGGTGATACTGCGTTTCGCCGGTGCCGCGGGAGCCCCCAAACGGGTCGATCCGCCCGCCGGAGCGGTGAGCGTCGACGGCGGCACCCAGGAGATCGACCTAGACTTTCTGCGTCGCCGGTTGGCGAGCCGTCCCGATTTCTTAGCGGCTAGACAGTTGAGGAATGCGCGCACGGCGTCAGCAACTCGGGCAGTGGCCTACCTCGACTCGGGGGAGGGTCTGGCGACGGTGGATGAGCTGCGCCAATCTCTCGCGACCGGTGCGTCGGCGATCGATCCCGCCGATCTCGCGGCGCTTGCCGACGAAGCGGGGTACGAGTTGGAGTTGGGGTGGGCCGAGCCCGGATTCGACGGACGGTTCGAGGCCCTACTGCGGGTGGTTGGGCGAGAGGATGAGGCGCCCCTGTCGAGCTGGCTGAGCGAACCACGGCCGGCCGCGGGAGATCCCGAGTTGGCGCAGTATTGCAGCCGCCCGCTTCAAGGTCGGTTCGTTCGCCGTTCGGTCCCGGTCTTGCGGAGCTTTCTGGGCTCGCGGCTACCGGACTACATGGTGCCCTCGGCCTTTGTGCTGATGGAAGAGCTGCCCTTGACCTCCAACGGCAAGTTGGACCGGCGGGCTCTACCGGCCCCGGACGGCGCTCGAACCAGAGCTCGGGATGCGGCTTATGTGGCTCCACGCAGCACCATGGAGGGAAAGCTCGCGGCGATCTGGCAAGAGGTCTTGGGGGTTGACAGGGTCGGTATCCACGACAACTTCTTCGACCTTGGCGGCCACTCCCTGCTCGCCACTCAGGTGGTTTCCCGCGTGCGCTCGGTGCTGGGAGTGAAACTGCCGCTCCGGGCCTTCTTCGAGACTCAGACCCTCAACAAGCTGGCCGAGCACCTCGCCGCCATCGTGATGGTGCTGGATCCAGGAAGGGATAGCGCGCAAGTGGAGATTGAAGATGAACTCGAAGAGGGTGAGCTATGAGCGTAGTAGGGCTCCTGGCGCGGCTTCTAGAGGCTGAGATCCACGTTTGGGTCGAAGGGGAGAAGCTGCGTTTTCGTGCTCCGCAAGGCGCGATGACGGCTGAGTTTAGGGAAGAAGTTGGCAGTATGAAGGCGGAGGTCATCGCCTTCCTACGTCAGGCGCGAGAGGAGGCGGGCGAAGACCTCCAGGCGATCACGCCAGCGCCGCGCGAGGGCCACCTTCCGCTCTCGTTCGCCCAGCAGCGCTTGTGGTTTATCGACCAACTCGAGGCAGGGTTGGCGATCTATAACATGCCCAGCACCCTGCGCTTGGAAGGCGAGTTGTCGATCGCCGTACTCAGCCGCGCGGCGAACGAGATTCAACGCCGCCATGAATCGCTACGCACCACCTTCGATACGGTCGACTCGCGACCGGTCCAGCGGGTACGACCCTGGTTGCCCATGCCGATTCCTTGCCTCGACCTCTCGGGATTGCAGCGGCGGACGGCCGAGCAGGCAGCCAGCCGGTTGGCGCCTATCGGGCACCAGCGCCCCTTCGACCTTGAGCGTGGACCCCTGTGTCGCGTGCGCCTGTTGCGGCTCGGCCTCGCCGACCACATTCTGGCTCTCACCCTGCACCACATCGTTTCTGACGGCTGGTCGATGGGCATTCTGGTGCGCGAGCTGACCGCCCTGTACGCGGCGTACCTGGCTGGCGGCACCTCTCCCTTTGGCGAATTGAAGGTGCAGTATCCCGATTTCGCCTACTGGCAACGCGAGAGGTTGGACGGTGCCGAGTTGGAGCGTCAGAAGGAGTATTGGAGAGACCAGGTCGAGGGCGTCCCCACGGTGCTGGACCTTCCGACCGACCGTCCACGGCCGGCACGGCAGAGCTATGCCGGTGGTGCGGTGGGGTGGAGAGGTTCGCCCGAGTTGTCGCGGTCACTGAACCAGCTCGCTCGCAGTGAGGGTGCGACCCCTTTCATGGTGCTCCTGTCCGCCTTCGCGGTGCTGTTGTCTCGATTGAGCGGGCAGCTAGATCTGGTGGTGGGATCGCCGATCGCCAATCGAAACCGCGAAGAGATTGAGCCTCTGATCGGCTTCTTTGTGAACACCCTCGTGTTGCGGGTGCAGCTCGAAGAGAACCAATCCTTTCGCCGGTTGGTGAGGCAGGTGCGAGACACCACCCTCGGCGCTTTCGCCCATCAAGATTTTCCGTTTGAGCGCTTGGTGGAGTTGATCGATCCACAGCGTGACATGGCTCGCAATCCGATCTTTCAAGTGATGTTCGCGCTGCAAAACGCGCCGGCGAGCCCGATGGAGCTGCCGGGACTCAAACTGAAGCCGGTGGCTGGCCGTAAAACAACCTCGCAGTTCGATCTGAGCTTCTTGCTATGGGAGTCCGAAGCCGGCCTCTTCGGCCGTTTGGATTACGCCACGGCGCTCTTCGATCCAACCACGATCCGGCGGGCGCTGGCCAGCTTTGAACAATTGCTCGGTTGCGCGGTCGCCAACCCCGAGCGGGCGGCGTTGACCCTCAACCTCCTCTCACCTCAGGAGCGCCATCAGTTGTTGTGCGAGTGGAATGCGACGGCAAGCGACTACCCGCGTGAGGCGTCGCTGGGGGCGCTGTTCGGCGCCCAGGCACGCCTTCACCCGGAGACTCCAGCGGTGGAATTCGGCGAGGAAAAGCTCACCTATCGCCAGCTCGCCGAGCGCTCCTCGCGGCTAGCCCATAGGTTGCGGCGGTTGGGTGCTGGGAGGGGAAGCCGGGTTGGTATCTGCCTCGAGCGTTCGCCCTCGTTGGTGGTCGGGGTGGTGGCCATCATCAAGGCTGGAGCGGGTTATGTGCCCCTTGATCCAAGCTATCCACGGGACCGCCTCGCCTTCATCGCCGAAGACGCGCGTCTGATGGCGTTGATCACCGACTCGACTCACAGCTCGGCGCTTGGCGAATCGTCGCGAGAGCTGCCTTCGCTGCTACTGGACGAGCTGGACGTTGGCGAGAATTCCACCGAGTTGGGCGATGATCCGCCGACGGATCTCAGCGATGGCGATAGCCTGGCCTATGTGATCTACACCTCCGGTTCGACCGGCAAGCCGAAGGGGACACAGATTGTTCACCGTGGGGTGACCCGTCTGGTGCGCAACTCCAACTATCTCGAATTTCGACCTGGAGACCGTGTCGCGCAGGTGGCCAGCCCCTCGTTCGACGCCACCACCTTCGAGTTGTGGGGCGCCCTTCTCAATGGCGGCTGCGTGGTTGGGATTTCGCAAGATGATCTGCTATCGCCGGCCACTCTCGGCGCCGTTTTGCGCCGCGAGATGGTGAGTCACTTGCTGCTCTCACCGGCGCTCTTCAACCAAGTGGTGCGGGAGGATCCGGGTGCGTTTGGCACTCTAGAAATGCTCTTCGTCGGTGGCGAAGCGCTCAATCCGATGCGCATCCGGGAGGCGTTGGCGGCTGGCCCGCCAGGCCGATTGTTGAACGCCTATGGCCCCACCGAGTGCACGGTCATCGCTACCTATACGGAGGTCGAAGGGGTGCTCGCCGACGCGGTGTCGGTCCCGATTGGACGGGCGCTGGCCAATACAGATGCCTATGTTCTGCGGCCTGGCGGCGTGGAGTTACAGCCTCTGGGAAGTCGTGGCGAGTTAGTTCTCGGCGGTGACGGGCTGATGCAGTGCTACCTCGGACGACCGGCCTTGACCGCGGATCGGCTGATTCCGCACCCCTTTCGCGGCGCTGGCCAGCGGCTTTATCGCACCGGCGACCTAGTACGTATGCTGGCTGACGGCCGGATCGACTTTCTCGACCGAATCGACCAGCAGGTCAAGATTCGCGGCTTCCGAATCGAGTTGGGAGAGATCGAGAACATCCTGAGGCGCCACCCCGCGGTGGGTGAATGCGTGGTGCTGGCACGGCGTTCTCGTGGTGAAGCGGGGCGCCTCGGCGACAAGCGGTTAGTGGCCTATGTGGTGGCGGCCAACGGCGCCGTGGCCGATGCGCGGGTGGCTGAGGCGAGAGAGGCTGAGCCGGTTGGTCTCGAGACCCAGGAGCTGCGCACCTACTTGGCTGAGACGCTGCCCAGCTACATGGTGCCCTCGGTATTCGTGTCGCTGGACGAAATTCCAATGACGATCAACAACAAGATTGACCGCCGCGGCCTGCCGGAACCGGAGGAATCGGGTGGCCAGCGCCGTGCAGCCTACGTGGCTCCGCACAGTGCGATCGAAGAGCAACTGGCGGCGATCTGGACGAGGGTGCTGGAGGTCGATCGGGTTGGCGTGGGCGACAACTTCTTCGATCTTGGAGGGCACTCTTTGCTGGCGACGCAGGTGGTTTCAAGGCTGCGCGCGGTGGTGGCCGCCGAGGTGCCGGTGAAGACCCTGTTCGAGTCGCCAACTCTCGGTGACTGGGCCCGTGTGGTCGAGCAGCTGACGGCCGGCGAAGCGCCGCCGCGGCTACCGCCCCTGGTGGCGAAGCCGAGGGAGGCGGGGCAAAACCTGCCCCTCTCCTTCGCGCAACAGCGGCTTTGGTTCCTCAATCGGTTGGAACCCGAGAACAGCTCGTACCACCTCTCCTCTCCAATGCGCATCGAGGGCCCCTTGTCGCCAGTCGCCCTTCACCGCGCGCTGCAGCTGCTGGTCGACCGCCACGAGGCGCTGCGCACCCGGTTTGGCGCCGTCGACTCCACCCCGATTCAAATCCCCATTGCGGTGGTCAGACAGGCCATGCCGGTGGTCAATCTCTCCTCCTTGCAGCTGAATCGTCGCGAGGAGCTGGCGACCGGGCTGACGGGGATCGAAGTGGCGCGGCCCTTCGACTTGGAGTTGGGCCCCTTGCTGCGCACGGCGGTGCTCAGGCTGGGGGAGGAGGAGCACTCGCTGCTGCTCAACATGCACCACATCGTCTCCGACGGTTGGTCGCTCAAGATCTTCTTTCGCGAGCTCCTGGCGCTCTACGAAGCGACCTTGCAAGGCAAGCCTTCGCCGCTGTCGCCCTTGCCCATTGGGTACATCGACTTCGCCCTTTGGCAGCGAGAGTGTCTGGAGGGCGAGGTGCTCGAAGGGCAGCTGGAGTACTGGGTGGAGCAACTGCGCGGCGCGCCGGCGTTGCTCGAACTTCCCCTCGATCGCCCACGCGAGCCGGGCCAAGGCAATGCCGGCTACTTCTCGCCGGTCTTTCTGCCGGCGGAGTTGACCGAGCGGGTTCGCCGCTTCAGCCAGGAGCGCGGGGTGACGCCGTTCGTCACCTTGATCAGTACTTTCGCCGCGCTGCTGATGCGTTCGACGCGGGAGGTGGACATTCCGATCGGCGTTCCGGTGGCCGGACGCAACCGCGAGGAGATCGAAAACCTGATCGGTTTCTTCGTCAGCACCGTGGTTCTGCGAGCCGACGCTTCGCGGGATCCGAGCTTCAAGCAACTGGTGAGCCGGGTCGCCAAGGCGAACGGGGAACTCAACTCGAATCAGGATGTTCCCTTCGATCGGCTGGTCGACCGGCTGGCGCCCCAGCGCAACCTCGGTCACACCCCGCTCTTCCAGGTGGACTTCTCGCACCTGCCGGATCCGGGGGCGGGCACGGCGCCTTCCGGCACCATCCAGATCCGTCCCCAGCTCGGTCGCCGGACGACCGCGATGTTCGACCTCTCGCTCTCCTTCACGGAAGGGGCCGAGTTCATCACCGGCGGCCTGGTCGCCAGTGCGGCCCTCTTCGACCGCTCGACCGTGGAGCGCTTGGCGCGGCGGTACCAGACCGTCCTGCGCCTGGCTCTCGACGGCTCCCATCGGCCGCTCTCGACCCTCCCCATCCTCTCCCCGAGCGAGAGCCATCAGGTGGTGCACGAGTGGGGAACGGCCAAGGCGGCCTCAGCTTGGGCGTTGGTGCACCGAGCGATGGCCGAGATCGCGGAGCTCAGTCCCGACCGAATCGCCCTGCTCGCCGAAGCGGCGGACGGCTCGGCCCGAGCGCAGAGTTATGGCGAGTTGATGCGCCGCGCCGAGCTTTGGGCCGATCGATTGCGCCAACTCGGCGTCGGCCCCGAAGTCGCGGTGGGGCTGGCGGTCGAGCGCTCGCCCTTGATGATCGAAACGATGGTGGGAATCCTCCTCGCCGGCGGCTGCTATCTGCCGCTCGATCCGGCCTATCCCGAGCAACGGTTGCTCTTCATGTTGCAGGACGCCCAGCCTCGGGTGGTGTTGACCCAGAGGAGCTTGGCCGAGCGCTTCGTGCCGCTGGTGGAGCAGGTCGGCGGCTGCGGCTTGGTGGTCGCCGACCGCCTGCCCAGCGCTCCGGTCGCCGCCTCGGGGATCGCGGGCGGTGGAGCCGAGGCGGATTGGCGCAACCCGGCCTACGTGATTTACACCTCGGGGTCGACCGGCCAGCCCAAGGGTGTGGTGGTGACCCACGGGGGGCTCGCCGGTTATGTCTCGGCCAGTGTTGAGGCCTTCCGCATCGGAGCTCGGGATCGAGTACTGCAATTTAGCTCGGTGAGCTTCGATGCCAGCGCCGAGGAGATCTTCTGCGCCCTCTGCGCCGGGGCCTCTCTCTTCCTCCGACCGCGCGGGATGGCCGCTGGAGCCTCCGTCTTCTTCGCCACGGTCAAGCGCTGGCGATTGACCGTGCTGGGGCTGCCCACCGCCTACTGGCACGAGTTGGCGGCATCCGGGGTGGCCCCTCCCGATTCGGTGCGCTTGACTATCCTCGGCGGCGAAGCGGCCTTACCGCAACGGCTCGTCCAGTGGTGCCGA
>QIHU01000451.1 GCA_003231035.1 Acidobacteriota bacterium | reverse complement strand
CTCCTCTCTGACCAGTCGATTGATCTCGTCTTGCGGCGGCATCGAGTTATCCATGCACCGGCCCAAGCTCTCCAGCTCTTGCGCGACTGGAAAGTCGAGTGAGCGTAGGTCACCAGCATTGACCTGGGTGTGGCCACTGAACTGGCGGAAATAGGCATCGACCAAAGTGCTATTCAGGAAAACCGCGATTCCCTTGGCCAGTTCTTCGCTCAGTCCGGCGCCTTGGCGGTGCAGAACGTTTAGCTTGTTGTCGAAGGCGACATGCTCGGCGTCTACAGTTGAAGGGTCGTAGAGAGCGGCCACGATTCGCCGCTTCTCCTCTTTTGCGCTGAAGCGGTTGACGAGGACATACCAACCCGTTGGGAACAAGAGATCGTCGTCGGGTCCGACCACGGTAAGAGCGTTGGGCTTCGATCCGCAGACCTTCGGCCAGAGAACGAAGCCATCGCTGAAGTGCCTAGAGAAAATCAGCGGCGCATCCCCGGCTCCAGCTCTGGTCCTCAACCGTTCCTTGGCGCGGAAGCCAACAACGCGGCCCGTCGAAACCGAGAGTCCCAGGTTCTCTAGTTTGTTGGGCAGACTGCGCATTCGTCGAGCAATCCGCGCATCCGTCTCGTCAGCAACGACATGGAGGACGCTCTGAGGGTCGTGCGGAAGAATCAGTTCCGAGGGAACAATCGTTCGCTCTACAAGACCCGTGTCACCTGGGCCAAACGAAGTGGTGATTTTCACTTCCGCACTAGCGCCGCCTTGTACACCATGAAAAATGACATTCTCTTGCAACACCTTGTCACCAGCAAAAGCGTCGTCGCGGGCATCGTAGACGTGGACCCTGCGAAAGGAGAGTTTTCGCTTCAGCACCTCTCTGAACGGGCGAAAGTAGGACCCGTTCATGAAACTCCGCGGCGTAATGGCAACAAGCTCGCCCCCGTCCTCCAGCAGATCGAGTGCCAGCCAGACAAAGGCCGAGTAGAGGTTGGTGGTTTCGACTCCGACCGCGCTCATCCGCGCTCTCTCGATGCTGTCGCTCTTTAGCTTGCGGTAGGGAGGATTGAGGATCGCTACGTGAAATCTCGGCTCTTTTGAGGAGAATAGACCTCCCCGCAACCGATCAGCGGCGGCCAAGACGAAGTTCTCCTGGTGCAGTTGCCCGGTGAACCTGATGCCAGCCTCGCGGCAGACGGCTGAACAGTGGTCGAGAGTCCGAACCAGATCCTCTTCGAGTCTCGGATCAACTTCCCACACGGTTGCGTGAACTACCAGAGGGCGACCTCTCTTAGGTCGGCCGCAGATCTCGGCGATGGCCGCGGCCGTGAGAACACCACTTCCTCCACCGGCATCGAGAATTCGAAGCTCCTCGTGAATCTCGGAAAGGTGCAACATGCCGGCCATGAACCTCGCAACGACTGCCGGAGTGAAGAATTGGCCGAGAGTGGCACGACGCTTCGGATCGGAGGCCAAGCGATTGGAAATGTCCAGACGCTCTAGGTCAAGACGTTCAAGAAGGTTCGCCGCGGTCACGACCGCGTTAGCCTGATGGCTCAGGAGGTGCGAATCGAGCGCGATGGTCATCGAGCTGCTCCTTCTAACCCCTTCGGAGTCACTGTTCACTAGGTCGCGACCGCGGGATACCGCACCATGGTACTCCCAACCATATCTTACGCTCTACTTACGCCATTCGCAAGAACGTTCTCACGGTAGGCCGCGAGAGCCCGCTCAAGCCCGCCCAGCCGCCCCTTCGAACTCCGCCAAGTCAAACCACCGCTCCCGACGCCCTAGTTTGGTCACCAGGGCGGCGCCGACGCCGATGAAGGTGGCGCCGTGCCAGATGAGGAGACCGGCGACGGGAACTAATTTGATCGCGGAGAGAACCAGGAGGCCGGCGACGGCGGCGTTGAGGGGAGGGAGTTGCCGCTTCAGCGCCTTGCTTCCCAGCCAAGCGCCGAGAGCGTGGAAGGCCGCCACCATGCCCCACAGCTTGAGCAGCACGGCGAAGAAGACGACCAGCAGGATGAGTGGAACGCCGACTAGACCGCCACTGAATAGGTTGAAGAAGAGAGCGGTCATCACCATCGCCAAGACACCGGTCAAGCCGACCCAGAAGCAGCGGAAGGGCTCGCTGGCGACGGTCTGGGAGGTCGATAGCACCTGGCGGCCGGTAGTGGCGGTGAAGAGCAGCACCAGCACCATCCAGGCGGTGGTCATGGCCAGTTTCGCTCCCACCACCAGGGGCGACGACGAGTCGATCCCTAGCGCTGGACCTTCGAGCAGGGTCAGCCAGGCTTTCGAGGCGCTGGGATAGGCCACCGAGCGGCCACCGATGATCGCCCCCGGCGCCGCTTCGATCACTCCGCCCAAGACAAAGACATTGCCTCCGACCCGGGCGCTGGAGGCTAGATGAGCCGCGCCTCCGAGGACGATCACGTCTCCTTCAACCTCGCCCATGATCCGCACTTGCCCATTGAGAGCCACGGCATCGCCGACGACCCTCCCTTCGACGACCAGGTCGCGTCCTAAGGCCACTGCCTGGTTGCGCACCACACTACCGGCGCGAATGATCTGCGCCGCTGGCTTGGCGCTGGACTCGCTTTCGGCCGCGAAGGAGGTAGGACCACCCAGGCCTAGGATCGCCAGCGCAACCCCGGCTAGGACGGCGTGCCTTACCACTCCTTGGCTCCCCAACGCTGTATGCATTAGACCCCACTCAGCCGTCGTCGTGGCGCCGCCCACCGGAGCGAGCAACGGCACCGCGTGGAGCGCGTCGCCCACCGCGCAAGAGCGACAGGAAGAGCAAGTTTAGCAGCACGACGAAGAGGGCCAAGCCGACGAAGCTAGCCGGCTTGGCGAAGATGTCGCCCATCGCCAAGCCGATTCCCTTCCACGAGGCGGAGAGCAAACCGGCCCCCGCCAAGGCGCCGGCAACGAACAGATCGACGACCGCGCCCAGGGCGCCAAAAATCGCCTGACCGGGAACCGCATGGGCGGAGCCCGTGCCCACCAGAGCCGCCGAGGAACCACCCAAGAGGAGAAGGATCGCCACCGCCCAGCGCCAACTCAGCGGGTGTCTGGATTCCCAGCCGGCAGCCGGCAGTGACCGCATCACCCGGCTTTGAAAGTCGGCTTCCACTTGAAGATGAGAACTCGCCAGCAGTTTGTCGAGCTGGTGCAGTTCACGACGCTGTTCGCACAGGTCTCCGTCTTGCGCCAAACTCGCCTTGAGTTGCTCGCGCTCGCGGGGCGCGAGGGCGCCATCGAGCTCGTGGCTGAGCCATTCCAATTGCCGTTCGTGGTGGGTGTTCATCGACTTCTCCATGGGGTGGATCTTCAGGTCTAGTCGACCAGAAACTCCATCAACTTTTCCTTCAACGCTTGCCGTCCGCGGAAGAGTTTGTTCTTCACCGTGCCCAGTGGCATTTCCTTGAGCCGCGCGATCTCTTCGTACGGCAGCTCCCCGTAGTGGCGCAGCACGATCAACTCGCGGTAGTCCCACGGTAGGCTGTCGATCGCCTGCTGGATCGCCTCGCTGCGCTCCAGGTTGCGCAAATCCTCATAGGGGCCTCGATCCGCGCTCGGTAGGTCCCAATCGTGCGCCTCACCCTCTCCATCCTCGGGTCGGCTCAACGAGACGAGCTTCAACCGGCGCTTGCGGATCTGATCGATCGCCGCGTTTTGCGCCACCCGGAAGATCCAGGTCGAGAACTTGTACCGCGGATCGTAGCGGTCTAGGGCTTGGTACACCTTCAGGAAAACCTCTTGGGATAGCTCGTGGGCCTCGTCAATATTGCGTAGAAGACGGAAAAGATAGTTGACCAGCCGGCTCTGGTAACGCTGTACCAGATCACCGAACCGGTCGCGGTCTCCCGCCAGGGCTCGCGCCACCAGTTCTTCGTCGGTTAGGGGCTCAATTCCTGGCGTCATGGGTCTCTACGGCAAGCTGTCCGCAAGGTTGCAAGAAGAGCTAACACGAAAAATGGCCCGTCGGGGGAGTCACCCGCGGCAAAGAACCATCAATCCTGGGAATTCTTCGACAATCGACGGCCGAGGAGGAAGAGGACGCCGCCAAGGCCGAGGATGAAGACCTCGGCCCGCAACACTCCGTAGCCAACGCCAATCAGCAGGGCAGCCCCGGTGACGACCATCCCCAAGACTTGCAGCAACCAGCCCATATTGGCGCGGAAAACACCCATGTTTCTACTCTTGCTGATCCGCGGGTTCCGCTGTCTCGGCCAACAGCTCCGGGCGGCTTCCCGTCAAGATTCCAGACATCTCACCGTTGAGCAGCCCCGCGAGGTCGACTTCGAGGCTAATCAAGGGTTCCTCGATGATCCGACCGATTTCCGTCGGTCCACGGCGCACGACGAAGGTTGGGACGTAGAGTAAATCGAGGGTGGAGATGAGCCCCACGGGCTGTTTTTTGTCGCGATCAACACCTATGTAGCGCACATCGAAAGGCAGACCGTGGGCCGTTTCATCGGCACCTAACGAGTCGAGCACCGCCCATAGGCGGGAGACTTCTCGCCGGCTGTCGGAGCACCACGTGCCAAAGTAGACCGTCACCGCGGCGCCGGGTGGTACCTCCCGCAACCACTCGACCGCTTCCTGGTCCACACCGTCCAGCTCGGCCGCCGCTTCGGCCATGGCATCAGCCCAGTCAGGCACCGCGGCCAGAACCCGTTCCCGGGTCACTGGACCCAAGAGTTCAGGTAGAAGTTCTTCCGTGGGGTCAGCTCCTCGGCCCCCCATCGTGGCAGAGGAACAGGCAAGGGTGGCGAGCAGCGGTAGGAGGCACCAGCATTGTCGAACTTGGAGGGGTCGCATGGAGACAGATCTTAGCAGTCCTGCCCCAGGAGATCAGTGGACAGCTAGGGGAGGACCCTGACGCTCTCTAGCAAATCGCCTTCGATAATCGAATCGAGCACCGCGAGACCCTCGACCACTTCACCGAAGGCGGTGTAGCGGCCATCGAACCGAGGCCGACGAGTGAGGGCAATGAAGAACTGGCTCCCAGCCGTATCGGGTCCTGAATGGGCCATGCCGAGAACGCCGCGCCTAAAAGGCAGCAAGTTGGGCTCGTCGCGCAGGGTGTACCCGGGACCGCCCCAGCCATCGCCACGCGGATCGCCCGTCTGCACCAGCGAAGCGGGGACCACGCGGTGGAACCGCTGACCATCGTAGAAGCCCTGGCGGGCCAGCTGGAGGAAATTCCAACAGGTGAAGAGGGCCCGGTCGCAGTGCAACTGCATACGGACGGTGCCGCGTGAAGTGTGGAGTTCGATCGAGTCGGCGGGCAGCCCGGCGAGCAACATGTCACGGTAGACGGTAGCGCCACGGCCGCGGCCGGCGGAACCCACCGCAAGCCGTGGTTCATCGAGCTGGCTCAACCCTTCGACCGCCGCTCGCCGAATGGCAACATCCGTGGCTCGGACCCATCGCTCCAGCTCTCGAATGACCCCGCCGCGCTCTGCCGAGTCGTCGAGACCACGAGCCACCAGCGCGGCGACAGCACTGAGCTTGGTGGCCACGAAACGTTCCCGACTCGCCCCCTCAACGGCCGCCGTCAGTTCACGAAAGGGAAGGATCGGACGCTGCACGAGCCAATCGAGAACAGTGCCACGCACGCCGGGATCGGCATCGGCGATGGCGATCCGCACCCAGGAGGTCAGAGTCCGCTTCGCATCCACGTCGCCATCCTGAGTCGCGGTCGACCCTCCGGCTTGGGCACTGAGGCTGCGATCGTAAGCTTTGAGGCTGGCCAGGTAAGCGGCGGCGCGTACACTGCCGGCCGCATCCTGGCTCAAGAGCGCCAAGAGTTCACCATCGGAGAGCAGGCCGGAGGCGCGAGCCGCGGTGGCGCGCATCCCGGGATCGGCGGAGGTCGCCGCTTCCCGAGTCAACTCCACCGCCCGGGGGTGATCGGCGACGGCGAGAGCCAGCAAAGCCGCCATGCGTTCACCCAAGGCTTGAGCGCCGCGAGTGCGTTCGACCAGGATCTCGCCGAGTTCGGGATCGAGTAACCAGGCCGCGGCAGCGCTCAGCGCCGCGACTCGCACGGTGGGGCGCGGATCTTTGCACAAGGTGACAATCAGCGGACGCCAGAGTTCAGGTGCAGCGGTCTTTCCGGCGGTGATCAGCACCTGTGCCGCACGCAACGTCGCCACCACGACCACCATCTGTTGCTCGCCGAGCAACGGCAAGAGGAGTTGAAGATCGGCCCCCTCCCCCACCTTACCCAGCGCGGCGGCGGCCCAGCCGCGAACCCGGGGATCGCCATCCGCCAGCAGATCGCGAATCTTCGGAAGCGCTAGCGCCACCGGATCGTGGGTCAAGGCGAAGGCCGCGGCGGCGTGGAGATCCGGTTCCTCAACCTCCAGCCCACTCACCGCGAGAAGGGTGGTGGATTGGCTATCGAAGCGGTGCAGCGACGGCAGCAGCCGGGCCCAGCGTTGCTCCCGCGACAGCGGGGTCAAGGCGCGCAGGACCTCGCTCACCTCCACGCCGATGGCCGCCAACGACGCCACCGCCAGCCTGCCGGTTTCCCCATCCGGGCCGGCCGCGGCGCGCAACAGGGCTCCTTGCTCGTCGTCCCCGCTTCCGCCCCTTTCGAGCAGGCCGAGGGCAAAGGCCGCGGCGCGGCTCACTGAGACGGCTTCGTCCACCAGGAGTTCCTCAAGAATTCCGCGTCCCTGCTGACTGCCAACCCGGCCGAGCGTCCAGGCCAACTCCAAGCGCAGATCGACCCCTCCCTTGAGCACTTCCCGGACGCTGTACGGATCGTAGAGGCGCCGCTGCGCCATGACCGTCAGCAGAACCCGCTGCTCAATGTTGGTGATGGCAAGACCACTGCCCACACCGGTCGTCGAACCGCCGACCCCTCTCCCTCCCACTGAATGTACCGAGGCGCCGGTGCACGAGAGCTGGCTACCCGCCACCGTCAAGACCATCGCAAGCGCTAGCCAGCGCAAGGATCGGGACCCAGAAGCCAGCCGGCGAGGAGTGGTAAGGAGGAGGGTCAGCCACGGTGAGTCTGTTCTTTGGTCTGCTTGCATAGCTCTTAGCTTACCAGCGCCAGGAGAGGGCTCCTATAGACTGGGAAGCTCGACCGCGCGGGAAATAAGAGACCATGCACTCCACCCACCACACCTCCCTGCCGGCTTTGGGACTGGCGCTCTTGCTGAGCCTGTCCACGGTCGCGGCCAGCCTGGCGCAAGATCCGGGGAAGCTCTATGCCAGCGCCCTGGCGTTGGCCGAGCAGGGCGACTTCGAAGGGGCGGCTCGCACCCTCGAAGCGCTCCGCAAAACCAGCCCCTTGCCGCCCGCGGCCCTGGCTCTACTCGGTGCGCTCGAAGTGCGATTGGGCCGTCCAGAGCAGGCTCTCGCCACCTTGCAACCGCTCGTCGACGCACCGGAGGCCGGGGCGATGGCGCTCTACAACGCCGGCCGAGCCGCCCGTCAACTAGACCGCTTCGAGGAGGCCGAACGCTACCTTCGGCGAGCTGGCGACGGTGCGACCCCAGAAGAGCCCGCCTTCGAAGCACAACGCGACCTCGGCCTGATGCTGGGTGGGCTCGGACGGCTAGCCCAAGCCTTGCCCGTCCTCCTCGCCTGGGTCGCCTCGCACCCCACCGACACGGAGGCTCGGCTCGCCGCCGCGGCCTGCGCCGTGGAACTCAACCGCCCACCGGAAGCGCGGCGATTGTTGGAGGACATGGCGGGCGACGGTGGCCTCGCCGAGGATGACCCCCGAGTGACTCTGTTGCGCGGCAAACTCCTGCTGATCACTGGCCAGCCGCAAGCGGCGGCGGATCTACTCGCCGCTCAGCTACACTCGGCACGACCCCGCTCGATCCCCGACCGCCTCGCTCTCGACCTACGACGCGTCGCCGCCGAAGCCTACTTGCGGCTCGCCAACGGCCAAGCGGCGGTGGACCTCCTGCACGGAAGAAGCGCCAACGACGCCAGCCTGACCC
>QIHU01000234.1 GCA_003231035.1 Acidobacteriota bacterium | reverse complement strand
GCCGCGCGCAGCATGCAGGGGCCACCGATGTCGATCATTTCGACCACCTCTTCGAATGAGGCGCCCTCGGTGGCCGCCGTTTCGCGGAAGGGATAGAGGTTGACCACCACCAGGTCGATGGGGGTGATGCCGTGCTCGGCCATCTCTTTGAGGTGGTGCGCTTGCGAGCGATCGGCCAGGATGCCGCCGTGAATCTTGGGGTGGAGGGTCTTGACCCGACCGCCCAGGATCTCCGGGAATCCGGTCAGGTCGGCGACCCGGCTCACCGGGATCCCCTTCTCTTCGAGGGCGCGGAAGGTGCCACCGGTCGAGAGGATCTCGATGCCGAGATCGACCAGCCCTTGGGCTAGCTCCACCAGCCCCCGTTTGTCCGATACGGAAAGAAGCGCACGGCTAGCGGGAAGCATGGTCACGGACTCCTTGAAGTGACTTGGACCTAGGCGGCCTTGGGGTGACGGTTGCCGAGGCTAGATCCTATCGGCTGGGGGTAAGCCGTGGAAGCTTGATTCGCCGTTCACCCTCGATCGGTAGTGGGCGCGGATCGGCGCCACCGGCGCGGATCCAAATGTGACGCAAGAGCAAGAACACGTCGTTCACCGCTCGGCTAAAGCTTAGCGAGGAGACGGCGAAGGCGGTCGAGCGGTCGTCGAAGTGCAGCTGGCCGGAGGAATAGTCGATGCGGCGATACTCTTCGCCGATCGTCGGATAGAGATCGCGCCCCCGGCGCAGGGCACGGTCGACCAATCGCTGAGCCGCCTGGCTTTCTTGGAGATCGTCCGGCTGGCCGTAGAAGATCAGCGGGCAGCGGGGTAGAGCGCTGGCTACGTAGCGCGCGTAGTCGGCGGCGTAGCGTTCTTCGCTGCGATCGGCGTTGGCGGCGGCAAGCGGGTTGTTGGCTTCGGCCACGTAGTGTGAGATGACCCCCAGCCGCCACACCACCTCGGAAAAGGGGCGGTGCGACTCGATCATCTCGATCGCCTGGGCCACCTCGGCGGCAATCACTTGGCGCAGGAGCCCCGATCCGTCGGGGTTGCTTTGATGGCGATTCAGATCCTGGTCGGCAAACGGGGCGAGGACCCCCCGTTCGAACTGCGCCTGGTGTTTCTCGATCTGACGGGCCAGATCCGGCGGCGCCAGGTGAGCGGCTTCGCGAGCCACGGTGAGCTGAGTCTGCCGAGTCCAGGCCGAGGCCGGGCTCCCCGCAGCGCCCACCAGGCAGGCGAAGAAGAGGATGGCGGCGAGGGAGCCGAGAGAGGGGGGGGAAGGAAATGCCTTCTTGGCAGGTTGCCGCATGCGGCGTATTCTAAGACGAACAACGGGCGGACGGTGACAGTTTCATCACCGCCGATCGGCCACCACCACGCGCACCGACCACCCCGAACGGCCCTCTTTCGAGATCACCATGGCTCCCACCTCCCTAACCCCCTCCGTCCACCTCGACACCGTGGGTACGGTGTGCCCACTACCCCTCCTCATGGCGGCCAAGGCGATGTTGCGGATCGAGGCGGGGCAGATCCTCGAGGTACTGGGAGACGATCCCGCGATCCGCGAGGACATGCCGGTCTTCTGCCTGCGCGCCGGCCATCGGCTGGTCGAGATGGTCGAAGAGGAGGGCGTGGTGCGCTGCTGGATTGAAAAGGGATAGCTTTTAGACTCAGGGATCGATGGTCCAGCGCCAGCTCGTCCACTCGAGCCGCCCTTTGTCCCACTCATTCGTCTTGGGAGCTTCGATGATCAAAGTCCAGGTTCCCCCGACGCCTTCTCCTTCGAAGTTCTGAAGGTCGGCAACCTGGTTCACCGCAAGAAATGGCGGCGGAGTGAAGAGTTCGTCGCTAAAGCAGCGTTCTCCCCAGTAGGCCCCCAGGTCGACCTCGATGCCGCTCGAAGATCGCAGACGATAGTTTGGCGGATCGCCGAATCCTGACGGTGACGGGTCATCGTTCAACACGCGCAGGCAGAAGTCGACGTCGAGGGCGGGGTAGGCTGGGATCCTCAAGGCGAGGGGAAACTCCGTGGTGCTACCCGAAGTGAAGATCTCGTTCAAGTCCGCTTCGACCACCAGCCGCCCGAGATCGCCCCGCGCCAGCGTCTGCTCCTGGTGCATGGTTTGACCGGCGAAAGAGGACTCGAAAACGAGGGCGGCCTCCTGTGTTCCCACATCTTGGGTGGCGATCACCTTGGCGGTGACCTGGTCGGTGGCTCCGCCAGCCAGGGTGAAGGTGAAGGGGTTGCCGCTAGTGCCGCCACCTAAAGAAGCAGCGCCACTAGGACCGGCCGGTTGGTTGAACTCGATCCACGGGGGGCCGCTGACGGTGATCGTCTGGTCGGTATCCCACCGGCTGGTGAATTCGTAGCTCTTGCTTTCGCCGACCAGGGCGCCGCTCGGCCCGTCGCCGAGGAAGTCGGTGGTGCAGCGGTTCCCCGCGCAGTTCGCTTCCTGGAACGAGAAACTGTCGACCCCGACGAACAGGAGGTGGAGTTCGGTGTCGAAGGTTTCGTAGGTGAGATCCTGGAACAGAATCCAGTTTCCCTCCGTGCCGACTGGGGCGTTGGTGGCGTTGTCGGTGGGGCCGACGGAAAAGTCGAGGCTGGTTCCAGGAGCCAGAGTACCGGAGCTCGGGACCAGATCGGGAGCGAAATACCACGGAGGCTCGGGCATGGTCAGGATCCAGGAGACCGCCGATCCGGTAGCTCCGGCGCTCATCCGGTGCTGGGTTACTTGGTTGGTGAAGGGGCCGCCCGGAGGACCGTGGTGTTCGATGATCAAAGCGTTGGGCAGGCTGTGGCCCGGGTGAGTCACCTCGAGGCCGATCGGTGGGATTGACCCGAGCGCGAGGCCGAAGGGTCGGTCAAAGGTTGCCGTGGTCGGGTTGGTTGGGTCTGGCCGGTAGCAGCCGTTGTCTTCGATCCACCAACCGGTATCGCCGCAGCAAACGACGCCCAGGAGTCGATTCGAGGGAGCCAAAGCCATCGAGCCCGAAGAGCCGCCGAGAACGTGGGCGGCGTTCTGTCCGCCCGCGGAGGGTGGGGCGCCCGTGGGTGTCTCGTGGCTGGAGATGAGGTCGGCGAATTCGACCTTCATCGGCAGCCGGTCGGGATAGCCGGCGGTGACCGTAGTGGTTCCAGGCTCGTGCTGGCCGAGGCGTAACAACTTGACCGGCCGACGATCGGGTACCGGCCTGGCGAGTTGCAACAGGGTCCAACGCTGGGTGCCTCCTCCCCCGAGAATCTCCTGGCATTCATAGACGTCGGAGGCCGGGACCTCGTAGGTCAAGGTCTCCCCCGGCGCCAGTGGCACCAGCAGTTCGCTATTGGCGCCGGTGGCGGCCAAGCCAAAGACGACGCTGCGGTTGTTGCAGATACCAGTTCCGGCGGGGTGGACGGTCAGGAAGAGATCCTCACCGACCAACACCCCACCGAAGAAAGCTACGCCGTGCGGTAGGGCGAAGAGTTCGACGTCCGGGCAGACCGGTTTGGCGGGGTCGTTCATGTGCTCCACGTAGGGGTCGAATTCGATCGAACAGGTCGCGCCAAGGCAGCTGATTAGGCTTTCTTGAATCCAGGTTCCGTGGGCCTCGAGGTGGGTCTGGAGGATGGTATCGGTCAACTCGAAAGGCTCTTCCCACCAGGGAAGATCGCCCGCGCTGACTTCCCCAGCCACCAGTACAAAGGCGATCGCGACGAGGATGGTTAGGAGTATCGGTGTGCTTCGGCTCATTTTTAAGGCTCCCCGGTAAGGCAAGCCCCAGGTGGAATACGCGGGAGTGCGCGGACTTGCCGGTTGATCGAGGTCACCGCGCCCGTGGCGACGGCTCCTCAACTAGGGAAGCGAGAGAGGGGGGTGGGACTTGTCAGCTTGCGGTCCGTCTCAAGATCCGAAAGAGCTGTTCATCTAGAACTCGCCACGAAGGCTCGGTGGAAGCCGGGCGGCGTTGTGGAGGAGGCTTCTGGCGCTGATCGGCACGGCGTCAGAGGGTTGGGTCTAAGCGACCGCCAGCCTCGAAGAGGATGAGGCTCCCGACACTTGGCCGCTGATCGACAAGGTGTTATGCGACCTGCCGACCTAGCGAAACCACGAAGGAAACCCTCGCGCCAGCATGACCCAACATTTCGATCAAACTGTCGACACTGAATCGGTCAATCTTGCCTCGGACCAGGTCGCTGACTCTGGGTTGTGTCACCCACAGCAGCTTTGCAGCAGCCGTTTGGGTGAGTCCTTTCGCCTCGATCAGTTGGGTTAGCTCGATCATCAAGTCCGATCGAATTCTCAGATTCTGCGCTTCATCTTCGCTGAAACCAAGGTCGGTGAAGACATTGCCAGTCGTGGGTTGAATTCTGGTGGCCATCTAGTTCTCCCTTCTGCCAAGCCGACTAGCCTCTACCTCCTTGAGGCGGGAACGGGCCAGGTCCACGTCGGCCTTACGTGTGCGGCGACTCTTTTTGTCAAATGCGTGCAGTACATAGATAGCCTCCTGGAACTTGGCGACATAAAGGACCCTGTGCTCTTGGCGACCATGAAGCCTAATCTCGACCCCTGCGCCGACGCCTGGCATCGGCTTCCAATCGCTCGGCATCAAGCCCTGTTGCACTCGACGTAACTGGTATCCCGCGGCACGTCGAGGTGCAGGCGGAAAGGCTTGGACATCTGAGAGGGAGGTGCCGACCCATGAGATCTTCCGATCCGTCACGGCCCCATTATACACCCAGGTGTATAATGGGGCAAGGAGCGTAGAACCGCTTCAGAGGAGCGACTGGGCGCTCCTCGCCAGGTCGTTAGAGCTAGATTGAGAAGCCATCGAACCCGAAGCCTGGTCTTGAGCCGACCCGGTGACCTTCATCTCGCTCAGGTTGACTCAGCGGACTAGGCGCAGGTAACGACCGCTGGGCACACCGACCAGACGGCGGGTTTTGCCGTCGCTCCAGCGCACGGTGAGGCGGTCGCCTTGGGAGGCACTGGCGGGGCCGGCGCCGCCGAGGCCGAAGTAGAGGCGGGGGTCGCCGCTGGATTGATAGCTGGAGCCGGCGTGGGTCTGGGCGATTTGGCGGCGACCGCCGGCTTCCAGGGTCACCTGGGCACCGACCTCGCCGGGGCCGACTAGGGCGAGGCCGAGCCAGTTTCGCGGCGGTAGGGCATTGGCGTAGAGCCTGGCTCGGTCACCGTTGTACGAGACGGCGAGGTCCAGCCGGCCGTCGTTGTCGTAGTCGAGGGTCATGCTGCCGCGGCCGACGCGGGGGGTGGCCAAGGGGCCGGTTTGGGCCGCGGAGAGGAGCTGAAAGTGGCCCTGGCCGTCGTTCTCGAATAGTTGGCCGGGTTGACGCCAGGTGAGACCGTCGTTGAATTCTTCGATGTTGTCGAGCACGTCGCCGTTGATCACCACCAGATCCAAGTCGCCATCGGCGTCGAAGTCGGCCAGATCGACGCCGAAACCGAGGACGGTCAGGGAAGCGGCGTGGAGGCCGGCGGCGACGGTGGCGTGGTCGAAGAAGTCACCGGCCCCTAGGTAGAGGGCGTTGGTTTCCATCGAGAGGTTGGTGACGATGAGATCTGGGTGGCCGTCGCCGTTGACGTCGCCGGTGTCGACCCCCATGCCGGCTTCCGTCTTGCCGGCCCGGTTGTAGCTGGCGCCCCAAAAGAGGCCGACCTCTTCGAAACGGCCGTCGCCCAGGTTGTGGAAGAGGAAGTTGGGGGTGGAGTCGTTGGTGACGTAAAGATCGGCCAGGCCGTCGCCATCGAAGTCGGCGGCGACCGCGCCCAGCCCCTTGCCGCCGTCGTCTGGGAAGCCGGCGGCGGCGGTTGCGTCGTCGAAGGTGCCGTCGCCGCGATTGCGGTAGAAACGGTCGGCGGCGTGGGGGTAGACGTCCGGGTGGCAGTAGAAGAGGAATCCCTGGTCGACGTGGCGGCAGTCTTGGTGGCTGGCGAGGGAGTAGTCGAGGTAGTTGACCACGTAGAGATCGAGGTCACCGTCGCCGTCGGCGTCGAAGAGGACGGCGCTGCTCGACCAGCGGTCGTCCTCGGTTCCCGCCGCCACGGGCTGAGCTTCGAAGGTGCCGTCGCCCCGGTTGTGGAGCAGGGTATTGGCGCCGAAGGCGGTGCGGTAGAGGTCGGTGCGACCGTCGCCGTCGACGTCGCCGGCCACCGCCCCCTGGCCGTAGCCGTAGTTGGAGATGCCGGCGCGCGCGGTCACCTGCTCGAAGGTTCCGTCCCCCCGGTTGCGCCACAGTTGGTCGCCGTTACCTCCGAGGCTCGCCGCACTGGCGGGGGAGGCTGTGGGGTCGCCGGGTAGCGGACCGGACTGGACGAAGTAGAGGTCCATCCAGCCGTCGCCGTCGAAGTCGAGCACGGCGCCGCCGGAGCCCATCGTTTCGGGTAGGTACTTGCGCCCGGTGGCTCCACGATCGTGGACGAAGTGCAAAGCGGCCGAGCTGGTGGCGTCGTTCAGCCAGACTGTGTCGGTGGTGGCCACCGGCTCCACTGCTGACTCCGTCCTCTCCGTGGACCGGGCTTGGCAAGCGGGGAGGCCGAACAGGCTTAGGAGCAAGATGCCGAGGACCTGACTCATGGCTTCAGCTGGGCGGCGAAGCCGTCAGCCTGCCTGGCTTCGGCGGCGCGGCCGAGGAGGAGATAGCCCTGGGTGAGGAGCTGGTGAACTTCCAGCTGCTGGGGATCGAGCCCGCGCGCCGCTTCCAGCTGCTCGACCGCTTGGCTGATCCGGCCCACTTCGAGCAACAACTTGGCCAGCGCGATGCGCGGCTCGGGGTCTGTGGCGTTGAGCTGAACGTATTGCAGGTGGTTGTCGATCAAGTCGTCCTTCTTGGACAACTCTTGGAACTCGACCAGCACCGCCCGGCTCTCCTCCCGCTGATCGAGACGGGCTAGGGTATGACCGAGGTTGTAGGTGGCTCCGGCGTGGCCGGCCACCTCGGCTCGGACCCGGCGAAAGGTGGCCGCCGCCGCCGGGTGGTTGCCCGCGCGGCTTTCGGCCAGCCCCAGGGCGAAACGCGCTTCCACATTCCCTGGGTCACCGGCCACGGCGCGGCGCAGGAGGTCCAGGGCTTCCTGATTACGACCCTGATCGGCGAGGAGCGCACCGAGTTTGTAGAGAGTTCGCGGATCGTCGCCACCGCTGGCGAGAGCTTGGCGAAGTTCACCTTGCGCCCGCTCAAGATCGCCGGTGTTGCCCGCGCACATGGCGATATTGAAGTGGAACCGGGGCCGCGGGTCGAGTTTCAGGGCCCGTTCCAACACGACGATGGCGGCCTTGCAGCGTCCCTGGCGAAGGAGTCCCTCGGCCAAGATCTCCAGCCAACCGATGCGGCCGGGCTCCGCCTGCAAGGCTTCGCGCAGGTAGGGCTCCGCTTCGCCGTGGCGAAATTGTTGATGGAGAACCTGGCCGTAGAGGAAGAGGATGCGAGCGTGGGCCTTTCCCGCCGCCTTGCCACGGGCTCTGAGCTCGGCCTGGCGGTCGATCTGCTGCTTGAGGATCTTCTCGGCTTCGGCGAGCTGACCCCGTTGGATCATGTCGAGGAGCTGGGGGCCGGTGATCCGAGTGGTCTTCCGTGCCGTGGACTTCTGTGCCGCCGTTTCCTGAACTACCAGGGCGAATGCAAGCAGAGCCGCCAAAGCGCACCCCGTCGCCAGACGCAGCGCGCGAGCCCTTCTGATCCTGGGGGAGCTACTCATGGATCGTGAGGACGGTAGCGGATGGACCAGTAGCGGTTGACCTCGTCGGTGGTCTCGCGCTGCACTCGACCGTCGGGCCAGCGGATCTCGACGCTCACCGGGCCGCTGTGGCTACCGAGGCCAAAGTGGAGTCGCAGGTCGCCCTGGGCCAGAAAGCTGGAGCCGCTGCGCACCTCGCGCACCGCCTTGCTCTTGCCCAGCGTCAGGGTCACTCGCGCGCCGATGGCGAAGGGATTGACCTTGGAGCCGCGCAGGACCAGCCCCAACCAGTGGTTGCCGTTGTCGATGCGGTTGTGGAGTCGATCGGATCGTTGGTGTTGGTGACCAGGAGGTCTACGCGGCCGTCGTTGTCGAAGTCGCCTTGGGCGAGGGCGCGGCTGACCCGCTCGACCGCCAAGGCCGGGCCGGCATCCTGGCTTGCGTCGCGAAAACGACCGCCGCCAAGGTTTTCCATCAGCTGGTTGGGCTGGCGGTATCGCAGGCTAGCCTCGAAAATTTCGATGTTGTCGACCGCGTGGCCATTGACCATTCCGAGGTCGAGGTCGCCGTCGTTGTCGGCGTCGAAGAAGGCGGTTCCCCAGCCGACGTAGCGGTAGGAGGGCTCGGCGAGGCCCGCCTTGCGGGTGCCGTCCTCGAAGATCAGCCCGCCGAGGTTGAGGTAGAGGGTGTTGGTCTCCATCGAGTAGTTGGTCACCAGCAGGTCTTCGCGGCCATCGCCGTCAACATCGCCGAGGCCGACCCCCATTCCTGACTCCGCGACGCCCCGGGCGCTCAAACCGACCCCGGCGAGGAGGGCCTCGTCG
>QIHU01000171.1 GCA_003231035.1 Acidobacteriota bacterium | reverse complement strand
GCCGGCACGGTGGCGGTGCGCTTGCGCACCGGCGAGGATCTCGGTGCCATGCCGTTGGAGGATTTCGTGCAACGTCTTCAAGAACACAGCCGAGCGAAGGATCTACTTCTGTAGAGCAGAGAACGATTTCTCCGCTTTACCGGTTGCCGAAGGCGGCTGGATTTCATAAGATCGGCGCTTCGTCCGCTTCCGGGCGAACGTAGCGCGCAAAATAGAAGCTACCAACAGAGAAGCTAGAGAAGCTAAGGAGCGGCACGATGCCGAAGCAAAAGAGCCACAGAGGAGCCGCTAAGCGGTTCAAGAAGACCGGCACTGGCAAAATCATGCGACACCACTCGCTGGCCAACCACATCATGACCTCGAAGACCACCAAGCGGAAGCGCAAACTGCGCAAGTCGGCCGAGGTTACGGGGAAGTTTGCCGAGAACATCAAGGACATGCTGCTGCGCTAGCAGCACCTTGCGGCGCCCCGGTGGGACGGACCTGTCCACCGGAGCCCACGTCGAGCCACGGCTCGACACTCAAACCGGTCCTCACCAGGACCCTAACGCCCCCAGAGGCCGATCGGCCCGGGCAGAAACGAGGTTCCAGAGATGGCAAGAGTCAAGCGCGGAAATAAGCGCGTCCAGCGGCGCAAGAAGATTCTCAAGGCGGCGAAGGGCTTTTACGGCGCGAAGTCGCGGTCCCATCGCATTGCCAAACAGGCGGTGGACAAGGCCCTTTCCTACGCCTATCGTGACCGTAGGCAGCGCAAGCGTCAGTTCCGGCGCCTTTGGATCACCCGCATTAACGCCGCGGCGCGGTTGAATGGGCTCTCCTACAGTCGATTGATCGCCGGCCTCAAGAAGGCGGAAGTGGAGCTGGATCGTAAGGTCATGGCGGACATCGCCGTCCACGATGCGCAGGGTTTCGCCGCCATCGCCGAGATTGCCAAGGCAGCACTCGCCGAGGCTGGTGAGTTGAGGACCCCCGCGCCAACTCCAGCGCCAGCCCCGACGGAAGGCTAGCCATGTCCACCGGCGCGGCCTCGCCGGCCGAGCTGGCCGTGCGTTTCGAAGCCGAGGCGGCGCTGGTAGCGGACCGCGCCGCCTTCGAGCAACTGCGCCTGGCTTGGACCGGGCGCAAGAAGGGCATCCTGCGCGCCATGCTGGCCGGGATGAAGGAGGTGGCGCCTCAGAATCGTCGCGAGTACGGGCAAGCGGTCCATCAGCTCAAGGTGGCGGTCGAGGGTGGTCTCGAGGCGTTGGGCGAGCGGCTGAGCGCCCAGGAGAAGGCCGACGCCAGGCAGGCGGCCACCTTGGACGTCACCCTACCCGGCCGCCGGCCTCGGCTCGGCAGCCTGCATCCGGTAACGGTGGTCAATCGGGACATTGAGGCGATCTTCGCCGAGATGGGCTACAGCGTTGCCGAGGGGCCCGAGGTGGAGAACGACTACCACAACTTCGAAGCCCTCAATTTTCCTCGCGACCACCCGGCCCGCGACACCCAGGACACCTTCTTTGTAGAGGGCGGCGCCCTGCTGCGGACCCACACCTCTCCGGTGCAGATTCGAACCATGCTCGCCCGTGCCGAGCCGCCGATTCGCATCATTTGCCCCGGCAGGGTCTACCGCAACGACAATGACCTACGCCATTCGCCGATGTTTCACCAGATCGAAGGGTTGGCGATCGGCGAGGGACTCACCGTCGGTGACCTCAAGGGGACCCTGGAGACCTTCATTCAACGCCTCTTCTCGGCCGATACCGGTGTACGACTGCGGCCGAGTTTCTTTCCCTTCACCGAGCCCTCCGCCGAAGTCGACATCACCTGCCCCTTCTGCGCCGGCAGCGGCGAGTCCCTAGACGGCGGGGAGCCGTGCGGCGTCTGTTCGGCCACCGGCTGGATGGAGATTCTCGGTTCGGGAATGGTCGATCCGCGGGTTTTGGCCGAGTGTGGCATCGACCCGGAGATCTATACCGGTTTCGCCTTCGGTCTCGGTGTCGACCGGGTGGCGATGATCCGCTATGGCATCCCCAACATCCGCATGCTGTTCGACAACGACGAGCGCCTCCTGAGGCAGGTACAGTCATGAGTCTTTCGCAGCGCGCAAACCGAGGGTCGATCAGCGAGGAGAGGGGCTGATGCTGTTCTCCAAAGACTGGCTTTCGCAGTATGTCGATTTGCCCGCCGACGACCAAGAACTCGCCCGCAAGCTGACCTTCGCCGGGCTCGCTGTCGAACACATGGAAGAGTGCGATGGCGACTTGGTGCTCGATCTTGACGTCACCACCAACCGCCCGGACTGCATGAACCACTATGGGGTGGCGCGGGAGATCGCCGTCCTCTTCGACCGGCCACTCAAGCCGCCGGCCCATCTTGAAGACAACGACTCGGCGCCCGACGTTGGCCAGCTGGCGAGTATCACGCTCAACGACGAGAGGTGCCCGCGCTACGCCGCCAAGCTGATCCGCGGGGTCACCGTCGGCCCCAGCCCGGACTGGCTGCGTCGCCGTCTAGAGGCGATCGGCTCACGCTCGATCAACAACGTGGTGGACGTCACCAACTACGTTCTTTGGGAATTAGGCCAGCCGCTGCATGCGTTCGATCTGGCCAAGCTTGCCGGCCGGACGATCGACGTGCGCCCCGCCAAGCCCGGCGAAGAGCTGGTGACCCTCGACGGCGAGCGGCGCAAGCTCGATCCAGAAATCATGGTGATCGCCGACGCCGAACGGGCGGTGGCGCTGGCCGGGATCATGGGTGGCCGCGACAGCGAAGTGACCGAGACCACCACCGAGATCTTGCTCGAAAGCGCCCACTTCGACCCCCGCGCCGTGCGCCGCGCTGCTCGCCAGTTGGCCATGCACACGGATGCGTGCCACCGCTTCGAGCGCGGCGCGGATCCGGAAATCTGCGCCGCCGCGGCAACTCGGGTGGCCCATCTGATCGCCGAACTTGCCGGCGGCACGGTGGTCCCCGGCGTGCTCGATGAATTAGGTGATCGCGAGCGCTCGTGGCGACTCGAAGGGCGACTCGAAATGGCACGCCTCCAGCGTTTCATGGGCGTCGAGGTGGAGTGCTCGATCGTCGAACGGTGGTTGAGCGGCCTCGGCTTTGAACTCATCCCGGTGGGCGAGGATGTTTGGACGGTGCGCGTCCCCGGGTGGCGCTACTACGATTTTGAGAACCGTAAACCCACGGGTGCGGTCTACGAAGCCGACCTCTTCGAAGAGGTGATTCGCCTGCACGGCTTTGCAAATATCCCCTCAACGGTGCCCAAGCTGGCCGGTATCGACGCCTCTCCATCTCCGCTTCAAGAGGCGCGCCGACGGGCGCAGGATCATCTGGCCGCATGTGGTTTCGTCGAGACCATCAACTTTGCCTTCCACTCCCCGCAACAGGCGGTCAGCTATCCGGCGATGGGGGCGGTCGGTGAAGAACAGACAACGGACGATCTCGCCACCGTCCAGCTGGCCAATGCCCTGTCTGAACGGTATTCGACCCTACGGCCTTCGCTGCTTCCGGGACTCGTGGAGAGTGCCCAGTTTAACCAACGACGCAACGCCGCTCGAATCTCCCTCTTCGAAGTGGGCAACACCTTCTTGCCGAGCGGAGAGGAACTGCCGCGAGAGACGGAAGCGATCGCCTTGGTGCAAGGTGGGCTCGCCACCCAAGGCTCGGCCTGGGAGCCCCGTGGCGAAGTCGACTACTTCGACCTCAAGGGAGTTGTCGAAAGTCTGGTGTCAGCGCTCTTGCCGGGAGCCACGATAGGGTCGAGCGAGGCTGTGCTTCCAGGGTTCAGCGAGGGAGCGACGGCACAACTACGGCTCCTGCCGGTAGCTGGGGCAGCGGCTGAAGGGGAAGCCGAGGGCGAACTCCTTGGCCACTTGGGCCAGTTGGAGGTTGAGGGTCCCTACCCGCTCTACGCCGCTGAGCTGCGACTCGGCGCCTTGGTGAAGGAACGTCGAGTGGCGCGGGTCGAGATTCCTTCGCGGTACCCCAACGTCGAGGTGGACCTCACCTTGACCCACGCCTTGACGGTCACCTGGCGCCAACTGGCTGCACGGATCGAGGCGGCTCCACCGGCGGACCTGAAGGGCTTTGAACTCAAGGATCGGTATCGCGGCAAGGGTGTTCCCGCGGGCGCGGTGAATACGACGATTTCTTTTTCTTATAACGCCGAAGGTCGCTCGCTGACCCACGAGGAGGTCAATGAGCGCCATCTAGTGCTGATCCGCCAGATGGAGAAGAGCTTCGGCATCGATGGGGAGGCTTGAGAGGTATGAGCGAGCAGCCGGAGTGGTTGGAACAGTTGGAAGAGCGGATTCAACAGGCGGCCGAGCGGATGCGTCAACTCGGCGAAGACAACGCCGCTTTGCGCAAGAAGGTCGAGAGCCTCGAAGAGGAGCTCACCGAGACTCGCCAGGGCGCGGCTTCGGCCTGGGACCAGGAGCGCGAGGAGATCCGCACCCGCGTCGAAGCGCTCGCCGGCAAGCTCGAAGCGCTCCTCGCTGACTGAGCGCCTGCACGGTTGGCGACTCCTCTGGGGGTGCCAACACTCAGCGGGGACACAGATCGGGACGGGTGTCTCAACGACCCCGCCGGGCGGTTCACGGCCACCCCCTGTGTTATAGTCCCGCCGCGTCAAGTCCTTCGTACTCTAGGAGTTCGCCAAGAGTCAGGGAGTCAAAATCGGCATGGGAAACAACAACGCAAGATCCAGCGAGATAGAGATTTTCGGTGCCGTTTATCGCGTGAAGGGTGATGACGACGAAGAGTACATGCAGGAACTGGCCGCGATTGTGGATCGCAAGATGCAAGAGATCGCCGGGCAAGTTTCGACGGTAGATACAGCCAAGATTGCCGTGTTGACCGCGCTCAACCTGGCTGACGAATTGTTCCAGTGCCGCAAGGGCCAGGAGAAAGACCGAATCGAGATAGGAAAAAGAGTGGTCGAACTGGCGGGCGAGCTAGAGTCAGCCTTGCAAGGCTAGCTAGCGATGGCCACCACACCACTCTTTTGGCAATGGTATGGAAACAGCATTCCCTGTGTGGTTCGTGATGCGTGAACCGAACTGTAGAACCAGCACTTATATATCGGGAGTCTTTACGTACGAGACTGTGCCAGCCCCGCTTGTACGGGGACGCTAATGGCTCGTAAAGCGGACACCCACTTGGCCCTCTCAGGTTCTAGAACCGGCTACACACTCGGTCGCGCAGGGGATGCCTTTCCAGTCTTGCCCACCTTGAAGATTCAACCTTTTTCTTGACCCCTGCTTTCCTGGTCAGCCCACAATAGGGGTGGATCTGTGAATAGCGATTATTTTCTCGGCGCCGCGATTCTCATTGCGGTTCTTTTGGCCTTGGCTGTGTGGTGGGTGTTCTTACGCCGTGCCGCGAGTCGTACCATGGCTCAGGCGCGCGCTGAAGCGCAGAGCGTGATCGCCGAAGCGCGGAGCAAGGGCGACGCCTGTATCCGCGAGGCCGAACTCGCCGCCAAAGAGAAGCTGCTGCAAGCGCGCAGCGAGTTTGAGAAGATCTCACGCAAGAAGCGGTCTGAACTCGAGACGGTCGAGCGCCAACTGGGCAAGCGAGAAGATAGCTTGGTCAAGCGCGAGGAAAAGGCCCAACAGCAAGGCCAAGAACTCGAAGTCCAGTTGCAAAGAACCGGCGAGCTCGAGGGGAACCTTTCGGTTAGGCAAGCGGAGCTGGACCGTTTGCTGGCCGAGGAGCGAGGCAAGCTCGAGCAGATCTCCGGCCTCACCGCCCAGCATGCCCGCGAGGAACTCTCGCGGCTGATGGAGAGCGAAGCTCGCATCGAGGCGGCGCATATCGTGAAACGGATCGAAGACGAGGCGCGCGAGAAGGCCCATCGCGAGGCGCAGCGGATTATCGGCATGGCGGTGCAGCGCGCCGCTTCCGACTACATTTCCGAGGCCACGGTATCGGTGGTGATGCTGCCCAGCGACGAGATGAAGGGGCGCATTATCGGTCGCGAGGGGCGCAACATTCGCACCCTCGAAATGGCCACGGGCGTGGACCTGATCGTCGACGATACCCCCGAGGCGGTCATCCTCTCCGGTTTCGATCCCTTCCGGCGCGAGATCGCTCGCGTTGCGCTCGAACGGCTAATCGCCGACGGCCGCATCCACCCCGCCCGGATCGAGGAGGTGGTGGAGAAGGTCAAAGCCGAGTTCGAAGATCTGATTCGCCAGGAGGGCGAGGCCGCGGTGCTCGAACTCAATCTGGCCGACTTCCACCCCGAGCTGGTACGCCTCCTCGGACGGCTACGGTTTCGAACCTCCTACGGCCAGAACGTCCTCCACCACAGCAAAGAGGTGGCCTTCCTCGCCGGCACCATGGCGGCCGAACTCAAGGCGGATGTGCATGTCGCCAAGCGAGCCGGCTTGTTCCACGATATCGGCAAGGCGGTCGATCGCGAGATGGACGGCACTCACCTCGAAATCGGCATCGATCTGCTGCGCAAGTACGGCGAAACCGAGGCGGTGGTACACGCCATGGCCTGCCATCACGGTGATTACGATCCAGAGACGGTCGAGGCGGTGTTGGTCACCGCTTCCGATGCCCTCTCGGCGGCACGGCCGGGCGCCCGTCGCGAGATCTTGGAGACCTACGTCAAACGGCTGGAGAAGCTCGAGGAGATCGCCGCCAGCTTCAAAGGGGTACAGAAAACCTACGCCATCCAGGCCGGACGCGAGGTGCGCATCATCGTCGACAGCGCCAAGTTGAGCGACGAAGAGTCGGTCTGGCTCTCCAAGGACATCGCCAAGAAGGTCGAGGCGGAGCTGACCTACCCGGGCCAGGTCAAAGTGACGGTGATTCGCGAGACGCGGTCGGTCGAGTTCGCCCGTTGAGTGGGCTGCTAGAGGTGGGGGCGAAACGATGAAACTGCTCTTTGTCGGTGACGTGATGGGGAAGCCCGGCCGGCGGGCGTTGGCGGAGTTGCTCCCGGGGTTGATCGACCGTCACCGGATTGACTACACGGTGGTCAACGTCGAGAACGCGGCGGGTGGCGGCGGGGTGACCGCGCCGATCATGCGCGAGTTCGAGGAGCTACCGATCGACTGCTACTCCTCGGGCAACCACATTTGGGACAAGAAAGACGGTGTTGCCATCCTCTCCGAGGAGCCTCGCCTTTTGCGACCGGCCAACTACCCCGAGGGCAATCCCGGCAGCGGCGTCTACATCGGCGAGACGCCGATCGGAATCAAGGTGGCGACGCTCAATATCGAGGGTCGAGTCTTCATGAAGAACCTCGAATCGCCCTTCACGTGCGCCGACCGCCTATTGGCCGAGCTGCCCGATGAGGTGAAGGTCCGCTTTGTCGACTTTCACGCCGAGGCGACGAGCGAGAAACAGGCGCTCGGTTTCTACCTCGACGGCCGGGTCAGTGCCGTGGTGGGCACCCACACCCATGTGCCCACGGCGGACGAAAGGATCCTGCCCAACGGTACCGCTTACCAGACCGACGTCGGCATGACCGGCCCCTACGAGTCGGTGATCGGCATGCGCTATGACCGAGTGATCCGACGGTTCTTGACCCAACGCCGGGTCGCCTTCGAAGTCGCCAAACGGGATGTGCGCCTCGCCGGAGTGATCTTTGACA
Source organism: Acidobacteriota bacterium (assembly GCA_003231035.1). Lineage (GTDB taxonomy): Bacteria > Acidobacteriota > Thermoanaerobaculia > Multivoradales > SZUA-115 > SZUA-115. The sequence continues at coordinate 565 of QIHU01000171.1, read as the reverse complement.
TCGACGAAGCCACCGGCAAGGCCCGCGGCATCGAGCGCGTTCTGGAGAAGTACGAGAGCTGACGGCGAGGGCAAAGTGCTCTACCAAGAAATCGGAGCCGCCCTTTCCACGTGGCGCGAATTCACCGCCTTCGCCGCCCAGCAAGAGAACAAGGAGTAGTCGCCATTGTGCTACTCTCTCGCCTTGGAGGAGGGTACTCATGGCGGTAGATCCTGAACTGTTGGCGGTCCTAGTTTGCCCCAAGACGAAGGGTGATCTGGAATTGGTCGACTTGCCACAAGCCACCCGCGAGGTGTTGGTCGAGCGCTATCGCGAGCATTTTCGAGACGAGGATCCGGTGGTCGAACAGGGGCTCTATTGCGCTGAATCGAACCTGGTCTACCCAGTGGTCTCTGACATTCCGGTGATGCTGGCCGACGAAGCCCTGCCCGCCTCCTCGATTGGTCTATAGTTTTCTCCTCGATTCGGCTGCTCACTGGCATCCAACGTGCTTGTGTTCAGCCGGTCAGGAGAGATACTAGGTGAGCCTGCTCGACACCATCCAAAGCCCCCAGGACCTGCGGCA
>QIHU01000631.1 GCA_003231035.1 Acidobacteriota bacterium | reverse complement strand
TGGCAGGAGAGAGTGCTCAGATCCCCGACTTTGAGAGCATCCATGGGTCGATATGGCGTGGCCCGGATGGAGAACCGGCCGGTCAGACTGCTCTCTTGATCAGGCATCTACCCTCTTGTGTAGCCTCTGTCTTGTATTTGCAGATTCGAGATTCTGACCTGGTGGTTCTTGTCTCTGACCAGAAAGTGCGGGAAGGCGAAATGCGGGAGCTGTTTCGCGATGAGGCTTCGAAATGGGAAATCGAGGTGACAGTACGAACGGCTCTTCGTTTTGAGAACTCGAAGGATGCTCTCGATAGCCTCAAGTTCGTGGCAAGAGCTGAGCAGGTCCTTGACGAAGGTGCCACAGTCACAGTTCGAGCATCCAATGTTGAGGCAATTACTCTCACTTACGAGACGTCTCAAGAGTTCGAGCAAGAACCGATTCTCGATCGGCTGGAAGACCAGGGCTTTGCTTCGCTGCTAGGTCGCAGGTCCCCGAAGGGGACAGGTGAGCTAATTAGGGAGGTGCGCAGGATGGCTTGTGACGACTCCGAGGTGGATCTCGATGGCCAAGTGCTGGATCTCCTTGCAATGGTCGACACCATGCTGCGGCGTCACCGACCTCCTGGCATTGAACTCACAAAGCCAAGCCTACCAAGGCAGGTTCTCCTCGAGGAAACAACCAATATTCGGCTGGATATGGCCCTTAGCGAGGATGAGCTTACATTCTTGGCTCAGTTCCCCTCCTTCGATCCCCTTCGACCGATGGCAGGCACCTGTGCCGAGAACTCCGCTCCGAAACGCCTACCCGCGCAGCCCGAAGATTGAGTCCTCCCAGTTTTCGTCGACACGAGTGAAGGGGACGCCGAGGAGGCTGGGCTCGCCGAAGTGGATCTTGTAGTCGAGGTCGCGCAGGGTGCCGGGCTTCTCGACTTGGCTGGCGATGAAGGTGAAGTGGGCCAGTTTGTGGGCGTCTTCTGAACGAGCCCTCACCCGCTTCGGGAGAGCTTCGGGAGATAGTACCGAAGAAAAGCAGCAAGATCGGCCGAAGGCCGAGCGAGGCTACAAACACCCCCAAGGGAGAGGCCCATCCCGCCCCTCCAACGGGAACAGAGGCAGTTGAATGGCAGCCCCTTTTTCCAGACCCGAAGCGGTCACTCCCAGCAGGCGCACGGGGCGTTTTTCGGCTTCGGTCTTGCGTAGGAGGGCGTGGGCGTGGGCGGCGAGTTCGGCGGGGTCGGTGGTGGGCCAGGCTAGGGTTCGGGAGCGGGTCAGGGTGGTGAAATCGGCGTAGCGCACCTTGAGGACCACGGTGCGCGCCGAGAGGTCGCGTTTTATTAGGCCGGTGGCGACCTTGGTGGCCAGACGCACGATCTCGGCGTCCATCGGTTCTAGTCCGTTGAGATCCTTCGCGTAGGTATTTTCGTGGCCCAGGCTCTTGCGCTCCCGGTGGGTGTTGACGGGGCGTTCGTCGATCCCCCTGGCGTAGCGGTAGAGGCCGCCACCGTGGCGGCCGAAGCGGCGTTCTAGGAGTTCTCTGGATTGAACCCGTAAGTCGGCGATCGTGGCGATGCCCAGCTCGGCCAAGGCGCGCTCGGTGGCCGGGCCCACTCCCAGGAGTCGGCGTGCCGGTTGCGGATCCAGAAAACGGCGCACTTTCTTGGGTGGCACCACCGTCAAGCCGTCCGGTTTGTCGTAGTCCGAGGCGATCTTGGCTACCAACCGGTTGGGGCCGACCCCTACCGAGACGGTCAGTTTCCGTTCCTTCAGCACCGCGGCGCGCAGATCCTTGGCCAGGGCGGTGGCATTGCCGAACGGTTCGAGGTGCTCGCTCACGTCGAGGTAAGCCTCGTCCAACGAAACCGTCTGCACCAACGGGGTGTAGCGCCGAAAAATGGCGAAGATCTCCGCCGATTCGCGCCGATAGCGGGGGAAATCCGGCCGAATGAAGACCAGCCGCGAGCACAATCGCGCCGCCCGCGCCGCCGGCATCGCCGAGTGCACACCGAATTTTCGCGCCTCGTAACTAGCCGCGGCGACCACTCCGCGCCCTTGCGGGCTCCCGCCGATCACCACCGGTAGGCCGCTGAGGGAGGGATCGTCGCGCACATGCACCGCGGCATAGAAACAATCCATGTCGCAATGCAGGATTCGTCGACTCTCGCTCACTCCTGAATCTTAGTCCCATACCGTGGATGGCTGGCTGTGGCAGAATCGCCGCAGGGAAACCCCCGAACCCATTATGGATGAACCGCAAGCAGACGCGCGTAGCGACTTGACCCCGCTGGCTAGCCCCCTGCCCGCGGGAGGATGGGCTTTGACCCCCGCCGCCTTTAGGAAACTTCTCGGGTTCCTGGACTCCGATCCAGCGCGCGCCGCCGAGGCTTACGAACGGACCCGGCGCAAATTGACCCGGCTGTTTGAGTGGCGCGGGTGCCAGAACCCCGAGGATCTGGTGGACGAGACGATGAACCGGGTCGCCCGCAAGATCGACCAAGGCGAGAAAATTCTCACCCAGGAGCCCTACCACTACTTCTGCGGTGTCGCCCGATTCGTCTTCCACGAGCTCATTCGCCGTCAACAGCGCCAGCGCACAGCCCTGGAACAAGAGCGCTGGACCCTAACCTCGCAAACCGATCCTGAGGACAACTTCGAGGCCGAACGCCGCCTCAGTTGCCTTCAAAGGGGGCTACGGTCCCTACCGGAAAGCCACCGTGAGTTGATCCTGCGCTACTACCAGGGCGAAAAAAGTCGCAAGATCGCCATTCGTCGAGAACTAGCCGCCGAACTCGGTATCCAACTGAATGCATTACGGATTCGCGCCCACCGGATCCGTCAGAAACTCGAGAGCCGGGTCAGAGATTGCCTAAAAAGCAGCGAACATTGAAACGGAATGGCGCCGACGGGCACACATAGACGGAGGCGCATGATCCAATGACCCAACAAGATCCCCGGGGGACCCCCCGACCGACTGCTCTACGACAATTTCTGCTCGGTCTGTCACCGACGGCCGAGGCCGAACGGCTCGAGGGCGCCGTTTTGGAAGACGACGACTATTTCGGCCAACTCACCGCGGCCGAAGACGATCTGATCGACGACTACGCCCTAGGTCGGCTGTCGAAGAGAGAAAGGGTCCACTTCGAAGAGCATTTCGCTCGCGGTGGCGGCGAAGCGAGGCATGAACGGCTGCGCCAGCGGGTCCGTTTCGCCCGCGACCTTTCGACGCACGGGAGCCAGCAAGCAAGGGCCTCGCGCGGCGGTTTCTCTCTACGCCGGTTCTTGTCTTCCCTGGCCTCTTTACTGGCGCCACCCATGCGTCCGGTATTGGCCACCGCCATGGCGGCGATGATCGTCCTGGTGGGCTTCTCAGCATGGCAAGCCGTGGCGTTGCGCTCCCAGCTCGACCAAGAACAAGAAACGGTGGCCGCTGGGCTCGAGCAGATCGAGCTGCTGCGCGCCCAAGCCCACACCGCGCGGCAAGGAGATCCGCGTCTGGCCGAAGAACTCGCCGCCGCCCGTCAGCAGCTCGCCGACCTGGAATCGCGTGGCGCACAGCTGCGAACCGAACTCGACGAAGCTCGCCAGGCGATCGCCGCACGAGGTACCGCCTCCCCGATCGCCACGGTCGCTCGCTCCGCTTCATTCGTCCTTTCCATGGCGACCAGCGTTCGCGGGGTCGAAGCGGCGCAAAGGCTACGCATTCCCGCCGGCATCGACCACGTAGATCTGCAAGTCGATCTCACCGGCGACACCGGTTTTGAGAGCTATCGCCTCGCTCTGCGCACCATCGCTGGCGACGAGATCTGGAGCCGCGCCGGTCTCAAATTACAGGCCCCCTCTTGGGGCAGCGGCGTGGAGTTGCGACTACCGGCTGCTTCTCTGGTGCCAGGCAACTACGAGCTGATGGTCTTCGGCAACAGCGCTGGCGAGTTGGAAGAGCTGGCTTTCATCGACTTTCGCGTCGACCGGGCGGATTCATAGGTTATAGATAGAGGTCGAGAACCCGCCGGAGATCGCGCGATGGCGCACCGTCGTCTCCCGAGATAGGGTGGCCGGCGATGGACTCCCCCCCTAAGCCACGCCCTTCAGCCTCGGCTCAGGCTGCACCCCACGGCCAGGCTCGCGGCGGAAATCTAGTCGCAATCGGCATTCTCGGGAGTCGATTCTTCGGCTATTTCCGCGAGCTGGCGCTGGCTCATTTCTTCGCCAACTCGGCCTTTGGCGATGCCTTCCGAGCTGCTCTGCGCATCCCTAACGCACTGCAAAACCTACTCGGCGAAGGCACTCTGTCGGCCTCCTTCATCCCCATCTACTCACGCTGGATTGCGCAGGGCCGCCGGCGCGAGGCCGGTCGCTTCGCGGGGGCGATCTTCGGCCTCCTCCTCGCCACCACGGCGGTCTTGGTTCTGCTGGGTATCTTCTTCGCGGAGCCCTTGGTGACGCTCGTCGCCAGAGGGTTTCGAGATGATCTCCTCAAGGGTGGAATCGACCGCCTCCCGATGACCGTGCGGGCGACGCGAATCGTCTTTCCGATGACCGGTTTCGTCGTTTTGGCGGCCTGGACACTGGGCATTCTCAACTCACATCGCCGTTTCCTGCTTCCCTACCTGGCCCCCGCCGCCTGGAATGCGGCGATCATCACCGCCCTCTTGCTGGCCGCTCGGTCGACCCGTGGTCAGAACCCCCTCGACCTTGAGAACCTCCTCTACGCCGCCTGCTGGGGAGCCTTGATCGGGGGGCTATTGCAGTTCCTCGTCCAACTTCCTTTGGCCCTCAAGCTGCTCGGTGGCCTGCGCCCATCCCTCTCGCTCAAGGTGGCGGGAGTGCGCCAGGCCCTCTCCAGCTTCGCCCCGGTAGTCGCGGGGCGCGGGGTGATTCAGATCGGGAGCTACGTCGACATTTTCCTGGCTTCGACCCTGGCGCAGGGCGCCATCTCGGCACTGGGAACGAGTCAGTTCCTCTACATCTTGCCGATCAGCCTCTTCGGGATGTCCGTCGCCGCCGCCGAGCTACCCGAGCTCTCGCGACAGGATCCCGACCAGATCAGTCAGGAGTTGCGCCAACGGATCGAGAGCAGCCTTGCCCGCGTCGCTTTCATGGTCGTGCCGACGGCGGTGGGCTACCTCGCCTTCGGCTGGCTTCTCGTCTTCGGTCTTTTTCGCACCGGCCGCTTCGGACTCGACGACACCACGCTGGTCTACGCCGTCCTCGCGGGTTATAGCGTCGGCCTCCTACCCAGCACCCTTTCACGCCTCTTCCAGAGCAGCTTCTACGCCCTCAGACGCACCCGAGTACCGGCCTTCTTCGCCGCCTCGCGGGTGGTTCTAGCGGCCCTCCTCGCCTGGTTGTGGATGGGCCATTTTGACCAGCTTGCCGTCCCGGAGTTCTTTTCTTCCGCCACCCCATCCACCGTCGAGAGCACTCTGCGACTGGGGGCCGTGGGACTCTCCTTGGCCTCCGCCGTGGGCGCCTGGATGGAGTTCGCCGGCCTCAGGCGAGCCCTCGTCGCGAGTGTCGCCGATCTGAGAATCCCCTGGGGGCGCATCCTGCGCATGTTCCTCCTGGCCACCCTCTGCGCCCTACCCGCCGCCGGGCTGTGGAAACTGGGTCACCAGGGTCATTGGCCGCCGCGGCTCATCGCCCTCACCGTTCTGACCACCTACGCCGGCCTCTACCTGACTCTCGCCTATCGCCTCCGCTTTCCTGAGCTGCAAAGCTGGTTCGGCCGTCTAGCTCGCCGATCAAAGTAGTCCGCGCACCGTGGCTGTCCGGCAAATGAAGAATGGTGAACTCGGCGAGAATTTGATACAACCAGTAGGTCCTTTCCTTCCCATGCCATGACTACCGGGATTCGACCCTCGATCTTCGACGCGGTGGCCTAGCGCGCAGTGCGCTATGCCAGGTTTGGCCGCGCCGCGAGGACGGCTCGGTTGATTCCAGGAGACTAGTGGCGACAAGAGTTTCACACGGTGAACACTCCGCTCTACGGGCCAGCCTCGCATCGGTGCTTCTGCTCTGGCTGGGCGCCCACCCGACGATAGCGCAGGATCCGTCGACCGCAACGCCCTTGGTGCGCGAGGCGCTGGTCGCCAACCAGCGGGTGGACCGGCCGATCCACGGCGGAGAGAAACAGTACTTTGTTTTCCATCTCGCCAGCGGCGAGTTCGCTCGGTTGGTGGTCGAGCAGCACGGTGCCAACGTGGGCCTGACCCTGCGCGACCCTGAGGGCCAGACCCTATTTGAGGGCAACAGTCCCAACGGTGACCAAGCGACGGAACCGTTGATCGCGGTAGCTTCCCAGGGCGGCCTCCATGAGCTTGAAATTTGGTCGCTGATCCCACGCGCACCTCTAGGCCGCTACAGCGTGCTTCTCGAAGCACCCCGGCAAGCCACCGCCAGCGAGCGCCAACGATTCGTCCTGCGCAACCGGGCTTGGACATTGATCGAAGGGGGGTTCGATCTTCGCGCCAAGGCGCGCGACGCCGCCACCTTGCGCCAGGCGATCGAACAGTGGGAACTCGCCGCTCCTCTGTGGGGGCAAGTCGGCGACTGGAGCCAGCAGGCACGGGCTCTCAACGCCGCTGGCCTAGCTCATCGCCAGCTGGGAGAACTGGAAAAGGCGCGGCCCCACTACCAGCAGTCCCTGGCGCTATGGCGCCGGGCTGGCAACCGCTCGGGCGAGGCGGATTCGCTCAACAATCTCGGACGGCTCCAGGCACTCTCGGGCGAGTTGAGTGAGGCCCTCCAGACCCACCTTCGGGCCCTCGCGGTTCGCCGCGAGATCGAAGACCTACGCGGCGTTGCCCAGTCGCTAAGCCAAATCGGAACCACTCAACGTTCGCTCGGCGAGACCGACAAGGCTCAGACCGCTCTGAGCGAAGCCCTGAGCGTTAGCCAGCAACTCGGAGACCACCGAGCCGAACCGCACATCCACAACAATTTGGGTCTAATCAGCCAGGACCGCGCCCAGCACCAAAAGGCCATCGAACAGTTCAACCTCGCCTTGGCGTTGTTCAAGCAAGCCGGCAGTCAACGATTCCAAGCCGTCACCTTGAGCAATCTCGGCACCGTGTACCAGTCGATCGGCGACTTTGCGCGCGCCGAGGCTCTGTTTGCCGAAGCACTCTCCCTCAACCAGGAGCTGGGCGACCGCAACGGCATTGCAGCTACCCAGTTCAATCTCGGTTGGACCTTGCTCAAGGCCAACAAGGCTCGCCCTTCGCTCATCGCCTCTAGGGCCGCCCTAGAGCAGTTCGGCGAGGTCGATAACCGCCAGGGGCAAGGCCGCGCACTGGTGGTCATCGGCGGCGCCTTGCTGGAACTAGGGGAGCTGGAAACCGCCAGTGCTCGCCTCCACGATGGGCTGGCGATCCTCCAAGACACCGGCGCCTTGCAAGGGCAGTTCGATGCTCATCATCTTCTCGCCAGGCTCCTCGACAGGCAAGGAAAACCGGTTCAGGCGTTGGCGCAGATCGACCGAGCCTTGCAGCTTGCAGGGCGCTTGGACAACACCAGCGCCCGCGGTACGGCCCTGACCGAGGCCGCCCGGATCGAATTCAACCGGGGTCAGTTGCTGGCGGCGCAGGCGCGGCTCATCGAAGCCCTCGAGATCACCGAATCGATCCGTAGCCAGGTCGCCAGCCAGACCCACCGCACCACCTTCCTGGCGAGATCCCTCGACCGCTACGAACTCCTGACCGATGTCCTGATGGCCCTAGAAGGGGCGCAGCCGGGCAGGGGTCACGCCACCGCGGCCCTGGCCAATGTCGAGCGAGGGCGGGCGCGCAGCCTCTTGGAACTGCTCACCGAATCCGAGATCCGCGGTGACGGTGATCCTCAGTTGCTGGCCAGGGAACGGTCGCTGCGACAAAACGTCAACGCCAAGGAGCGGCGCCGGCTGCAACTGGTGGCGCGGGGAGGAACCGACTCGTTGAGCCAAGCCACCGCACTCGACGCGGAGATCCGCCGACTTCTCGAAGGGCTGGTCGATGTCCGAGCCAAGTTGCGCACGGAGAATCCGCGCCATGCCGCCTTGCTGGAGCCTCGCCCCTCCACCGTTGCGGAGATCCAAGGGGAGCTGCTGGACGAAGACACCTTACTTCTAGAATTCGCCCTCGGCGAACAGACCAGTTACCTCTGGGCGGTGACTCACACCAGCCTCGAGGCCTATCGACTACCGCCGCGGGCGCGAATTGAGG
>QIHU01000050.1 GCA_003231035.1 Acidobacteriota bacterium | reverse complement strand
CCTTGCACACCAAGAAGGATTCGGCACTGATTCGGTGGGCCAGGAAACTTGCCGAAAGAGCGGGCAAACACAAAGCTGTCGTGGCTCTAGCACGCAAGATCGCCATCGTTCTCCACCGAATCTGGGTGACCGGAGAAGAGTTCCGCCCCTTCCCCCAATCTGCCTAGAACCAGATCAAGGAGAGTAGCTAGGATTGCCACAGGACGAGGAACAAAGTTTGGGTGACTCCGGAAATGGGTTGGAGCCTATGGGAGCACCCAGTTTTCTTTGGACGAATGCTCAACATGCACCGGTCCGACCAAGGACCCAAACGAGTGCGAATAGAAGCCAGTCCCCCGATCTGGGCGATACCTACAGCGAATCGAGAATCACTGCTGGGTGCAGGAGAAAGAAGGTACAAAGACGAAATTCGCACTTGACTGGGACGACCGACTCATAGAACCCGATTGTGGAAGGGAAGGGCACGGCCCGTTCTTGCTCTGGCACTGCGTGCTGGTGCTGTGTGCCAGACCTCTCGATGGTAGACAGGCAAGTCTGACTTCAAGCTTGGTCTTGTCGCGGCTGTGGGCCGCTACTGCTGTGGAGCAAGAAAGATCTCCGCGAGGCGCATCGCCTGCGAGGCGAAGTCGGCGAAGTCGGTGGTATGCAGGTTGCTGTTGAGCGCCATCACCAGGCGCTGGTCCGGCAGGAGAACGAGAAACGAAGTGGCTCCCATGGCCACTCCGCCATGATGGATCCTGCGAACGGATCGGCCTGACTCGGGGAGCTTGCCTTCGTCGCTGCGCCACCCCATGGCGTACCCTTCGCTGTCCACCTCGCCACTGCGCAGTGGCTGAGGCGTGGTGAGAAGAGTCACGGTTTCCGGTTTGAGGATGGTCCCCTCGAGTAGCGCGGTACCCAGACGGACCAGATCGGTGGACGTGGATACGAAGCCGCCACCGGCCCATTTGTTGCTGTTGTCGACCTTTGGTGCCTTCTCGATGGCTCCTGTCCATGGCGAGTGGGCGAAGTACAACGAGACCGCTGGTGGAGTTTGCGTACCGAGGTCAGGGCCCGTGTGCGGCATGCCGACGGGGACAAAAACCGCGTCGTGGATGAACGACAAGAAGTCCTTAGCCGCTGCCGCTTCAACGGCCGCGCTAAGCAGCGTGAAGCCGTAGGTTGAATAGCTGTAGTCGGTTCCCGGTTCGAAAAGTAAAGGGTCTTCTTGAAACACCTTCAAAGGGGCCACCACAGACTCGAATTGCTCTCGATTCCAGTACTCGCCGGAGGCTCGGTCGTAGTGACGAATACCGGCTTGGTGGCCGGCCAGCTGGCGTGTCGTGATCTTGTACGACTTCTTGGGGAACGACGGCACGTAGCGCTGAATCGGTGCATCGAGATCGAGCTGGCCGGCCTCCACAACCTTGCCGAGGGCCACGGAGGTCAAGGCCTTGGATGTGCTGCCGATCCGAAGCGCCGTGGTGCGCAAGAAGGGTATCCGCTGGGCGAGATCGGAGAAGCCTACCGCTTCCGCCCAGACCAATTTTCCGTCGATGGCCACGGCAACCGAGAGACCGGGTGCCTTCAGCCGGGTTCGCAGTGCCGCCAGTTGTTCGCCAGCGGTGGCGGCGGCCGCTGAATACCGTTGTAAGTGCACTTCGCGGTCACGAGGTGTGACCGCTTCTGCGGTCGGTGGCTCGGTGCTCGACGCCGCGGTGGTCATCACCGACAGTAAGACAAGGCTGGTCAACCAGCGCCTGGCCGTGTCGGAACGCCGCGCGGTGGTCGACGGCTCGAACGAGAAGCCAAGAGTCGACGACGAGAGGAGCGGCTCGATGGGCATTCTAGATTTCGTCATTTGTTCTTGTACGGAGCCGGTGGCTCAGGGTTGACCCAAAATGTTGAAGTGGTGGTCAAGGTGCTCAACGGCTGTTCTCCTCCTTTCAACCACTACTGGGTTTTCGCCTCCGGCCTGACCAATGTGGCGGTCGAGCTGACCGTTACCGATACTCAGACTGGTGAGGTTGTCACTTACCTCAACTGCAACTCACTCCCTTCCAACCGATCCAAGATACCCAGGCTTTCGACACCTGCCCTTGGTGGGGCTCTAAAAAGACAGGCTGTGAATGTCGTCGACTCCTCGGGTTGGCTGGTGTACTTCGGCGGCGGAGTGAATGCCGACTATCTCGCTCTATGAGGTCTTCAAGCGGATCTTGCAGCAGCGCGATGAGAACGCCGCGCTGCAAGCCGTGGCGGTGATGCAGCAAGGCGCGGTGGTTGGGTTGAGCGATGACCTCGCCTTGCGCTCGGCTGCGTTGAGTGTTCGTCTGAGATTGCCGATGGCGGACAGCGTTGTCCTGGCCACCGCTCACTCGACCGAGGCGCCCTATGGACCCAGGATTTAGATTTCCAGGCGATCGAAGGAGTTCGTTACGTGGAGAAATCACGGTGAGTCTCGCCCGAATCGCAACCCTTCTGATCCCAAGGAGGGGGCGAAATGGGGTGACACCGGTAGTTCTCCCGCGACTCTCCCGCTATTTCCCAACCCGCTCCATCTGAAGAATCTCGCGCTCGGCGAGCAGGCCCTCGACTTCTCTCACCATCCGTTGCAGATGGTCCGTCTGCATGTGGGCCTGCCAGGCCGCTTTCGTCTTCCAGGTTTCATAAAAGAGGAAGGTGTAGGGATCTTCTAGGGAGCGGTGGAGGTCGTACCGGCCGCAGCCTTCCTCAGCGAGGGTCGGAGCGACCAGATTGCGCAGGACGCGTTCGACTTGTGCCTCGTTGCCGGGTTTGGCGACGATCTTGGCGACGATGGTGAGGGGTTGGCTCATGATCTCTTAGTTGTCCTTGGTCAGCTCGGCGGTTCGCCGGATCTTGAGTTGATCGAAGAGTTCGCGCACCGGTTTGAAGCCGTGGTCGGTGAAGTTGGCGGGGTTGACCCAGAACTCATCCAAGCCGCGGGCTCCCCAGCGTTCGTAGGCGAGGATCTTGATCATCAGTTGAAGCTTGTCGCAGGCTTTGACCAGCTTCGCCTCCGTGGTCTTGGCGGCGGCGTACTCGGCGTGCAGTTGGTGGGCGCGCTCGGGCAGGGGGGCGAACATCTGGCGCAGGATCGCCGTCTCGGCGGTGGCTTTGGCGCCTTCCGGGTAGAAGTCGGCGACGGTCTTGGGTAGGTCGCCGGTGCGCACTTCGGCGAGGTCGTGAACGATGGCTAGTTCCATCGCGCGCAGGGTGTCGACTTCGGGGATCTGTTGGGCAAGAGTCCAGACCAGGAAGAGGACGTGCCAGGAGTGTTCGGTGACGCTCTCAACGTCGGTGACGCCGCGCAACGCGTAGCCCATTCGGGGCACGCGGTCGAGGGTCTGGAGCTCCACCAGGAGGTCGAGGAGAGTTTCGTTGTTGGCCATGGCGGGAGGGTAACCTGCAAGAAGGAACCGCGGTGGAAATTAGCGGCCGAGAACTCCCAGCCAACCGCGCGTGAGGTAGTCGGCGAGGGTAATTCCGAAGAGCAAGACGACGAAGAAGGTGGCGGTGAGGATGGCCAGCTTGGTCAGAATCGTCGAGTGGCGCACGTGCATGAAGTACCAGATCACCAGCCCCGCCTTGAGCGTTGCGATACCGAGGGCGGTAACGTCGTTCATTCGCCCGAGGTCCAAGCCGGAGACCCAAACGGTGAGGAAGGTGAGGACCATCAACCCACCGAACACGGTGAGCAGAAGGGCTGGCGATTCCACGTGGACTCCCGTGTGGCTTCCGGTCTGCTGTTCTATCGGGCTAGACATGACGATCTCCGGCTAGTGGGTTCCAAGGTTGCGGCCCAGGAGGTACAGCAAGGGGAAAAGGAAGATCCAGACAAGGTCGACAAAGTGCCAGTACAAGCCGAAGCCTTCCACATAGTTGTAGTTGTTGGCATTGAAGCGGCCTCGCCAAGCGTGGGGAATCAGCCACAGGATGATCCCGGCTCCGATCAGCATATGCAGCGCGTGGAAGCCGGTCATGCAGAAGTAAATGGCGAAGAACAGCCGGGTGTTGTTGGGGCTGGTCCCTTCGAACTGGAAGCTGTCATTGGGGAAGAGATGCTGGTGAAACTTGTGGCTGTATTCGACCGACTTGATGCCCAGGAACATACCACCCAGGAGCAGGGTGAGGATCAGCAGGACCACCAGCGCCTTGCTCTTGCCTAGCTGCGCCGCGCGCACCGCCAGGGCGACGGTCAGGCTGGAGCCGATCAGAATCACGGTGTTGATCGCGCCCAGGGTCACGTCAAGGTGGTTGCTGCCTTCGGCGAAGGCGACGGGGAAGCGCCAGCGATAGATCAGGTAGAGCAGGAACATACCGCCGAAGAACATGACTTCGGTGATCAGGAAGAGCCACATGCCCAGCTTGGCGGATTCGCGCTGCTGGTCGTAGCTGTCGAAGTGGTGTTCGAGGCCGGGATGTGCTTCAGACAACTTCAGCCTCCTTCGCCGCCGCTTCGAGCGCGCGGGCGCGTTCGCGGCCGGCGAAATCGTAGGGCTCGGCGGAGACGGTGGGCATGACCAAGAAATTCTCGGTCGGCGGCGGCGAGCTGGTTTCCCATTCCAGACCTATCGCATCCCAAGGGTTGGCGCTGGCGCGCTGGCCGTAGCGCATCGACCAGACGAAATAGATCAACGGGATTACATAGCCGATGCCGAGCACCGTGGCTCCCGCGCTCGACAAGACGTTGAGCACCTGGAACTCGTCGGGGTAGGCCCAGTAGCGGCGCGGCATGCCGAGGTAGCCGACGATGAACTGGGGGAAGAAGGTCAGGTTGAAGCCGACGAAGACGGCGATGGCGGCCAAGCGCGACCAGAAGGCGGGGTAGAGCCGGCCGGTGATCTTGGGCCACCAGTAGTGGAGGCCGCCCAGGTAGGCCATGATCGTGCCGCCGACCATGACGTAGTGGAAGTGGGCGACGATGAAATAGGTGTCATGGACGTGCACATTGATTCCCAGGGTCGCCAACATGACGCCGGTCAAGCCGCCGATCAAGAAGATGCCGAGGAAGCCCAGGGCGTAGTACATCGGGGGCTCGTAGACGATGGCGCCGTCGTAGAGGGTCGCCGTCCAGTTGAAGACCTTCACCGCCGAGGGGATCGCCACCAGCATGGAGAGCACCGAGAAGATGGTCGCCGCGTAGACCGACTGGCCGCTGACGAACATGTGGTGACCCCAGACCAGGAAGCCGAGCACGGCGATCGAAACCGAGGCGACGGCGACGAACCGATAACCGAAGATCCGTTTGCGGGCGAAGGCGGCGATCAACTCGCTGATGATTCCCATCGCCGGCAACACCATGATGTAGACGGCAGGGTGGGAGTAGAACCAGAAGAGGTGCTGGAAGAGGACCGGGTCGCCGCCCAGGCTGGGATCGAAAATACCCATTTGGAAGATTCGCTCGATGGCCACCAGTGCCACGGTGATGGCGATCACCGGCGTGCCCAGCAGGATGATCAGACTGGTGGCGTAGTGCGACCAGATGAAGAGCGGTAGGCGGAACCAGGTCAACCCCGGCGCTCGCATGCGGTGAATGGTGACCACGAAGTTGAGCGCCGTCAAGATCGAGGAGAAACCGGCGATGAAGGCGGCCAGCACGGTGGCCACCACGTAGCTGTTGGAGAAGGTGGTCGAGAAGGGGGTGTAGAAGGTCCAGCCGGTGTCTACGCCGCCGCTCAACAGCGCCCACAACCCGAACAGGCCGGCGATGTTGAAGATGTACCAGCTCGCCAGGTTCAGTTTCGGGAAGGCCAAGTCCTTGGCGCCGATCATCAGCGGCACCAGGAAGTTGCCGAGCACGGCCGGGATGCCGGGAATCAGGAAGAAGAAGACCATCAGCACGCCGTGGGCGGTGAACACGCGGTTGTAGGTGTCGGCCTCCATCAGGTCGCCGGCCGGGGTCAGCAGCTCGATCCTGATGAGCAGCGCCATCAAGCCGCCGAGGGCGAAGAAGATGGTGATCGAAACCAGGTAGAGCAGGGCGATCCGCTTGTGATCCTTGGTCAGCAGCCAGGAGCGCAGCCCTTGCTTGTCTTTGAGGTAGTGATTGTGCGGCCAGTCGGCCGGCCGGTCGCCGGCGGAGGGCGCTGGCGCGTTGAGATCGAAGCTCATGGTTCGCTTTCCGGTTCCGTTGGGGGATGGTCCTGGGTGTCGGCCGTGGTGGTGGTGAGGGACTTGATGTAGGCCACCAACTGGTTGAGTTGTTCCTCGTTCAGTTGGCCCTGGTAGGTCGGCATCAAGGGAGCGTAGCCGGCGACCATCTTGGTGCCCGGGCTGACGATCGATTCTCGCAAGTAGGTCTCATCGGCGATCACGGTACGGCCGCTGGCCAGCTGGACCTCTCTACCGAACAGCCCCTCGAGCCCGGGGCCCCGCTGGCTCTGATCGCCGCGGTGGCAGGTGTCGCAGGCCAGCTCAGCGAAGAGCTTCTGGCCTGACTCGGCCGGTCGCTGGGCCGGTCCTCGGCCCGCCAACCAGCCTTCGTACTCCGCCGGTTCCATGGCGTAGACCCAGCCGCCCATCAGCGAGTGCTCGCTGCCGCAATACTCGGCGCAGAAGAGGTGAAACTTGCCCGGTTTCGTAGCGGTGAACCAGAGCGAGGTATAGCGGCCGGGCAGAACGTCCATCTTGGTGCGAAAGGCGGGGACGAAGAAGCTGTGGATGACATCCTCGGAAGTCATGGTCAGCTTGATCGGCACGCCCACCGGAACGTGCAGCGCGTTGATCTCGCGGTTGCCGGTGGGGTGCTGAATCTTCCACATCCACTGTTTGGCGGTGACGAAGTATTCAACCGCGTCGGCCGGTGGCCGGGCGATACGGAAGAAGACCTTCGTACCCCAGGCGAACATGGCTAGCGCGATGAGTAGCGGAATCACCGACCAAGTGACCTCCAGCGGCCAGGAGGCGTGCTCCGGCGTGCCGGTGGCCCCTTTGTAGGGGCTCTTGAAGCGGACGAAGAAGTAGAGAATCAGGCCGGTGATCAGCAGGCTAAAGAAGATGCTGATTCCCGTCCAGGCAAAGAAGAGGAGATCGACTTCGCCGGAGAAACTCGACGCGCTTTCGGGAAAAAGGGAGACTTCCAACATCTAGGTGGTCCCCAGGGAAGGCTGGTTGTGTTTGCGCCCACGCCGCGACAGGAAGACGACCATGAGCAGGATGGCGGCGAGGGTGAGGGCACCGCCCAGGCGTACGATGTTGAGGGTCACCGCGCTGTAGCGTCCGGTCGATGGATTCCACCGAAAACAAAAGAGCAGCAGCTTGTCGGCCAGCGAGCCGATCTTCTCGTCGGCCGCTTCCACCATAGCCAAGCGCAGCTCGCGGGGCGGGTACTGGAGGCCGAAGAAGTAGCGGGCGATCTTGCCGTCGGGGGTGAGTACCAGGATGCCGGCGGTGTGGGCGTACTCGCCGCTCTTTTCGTCGAAGTAGTAGCGGAAGCCAATGGCCTCGCTGAGCCCGTCGATCGATTCTTGCGAGGCGGTCAAGAAGTGCCAGCCCACGCCGTCGCCGCCGTCGTAGCGCGCTACTGTCGTGTTCTTGGTGGTCAACGCCAACTTTGGCGTCTCGTCGGGGTTGATGCTGTAGATAATCACCTCGAAATCGGTGCCCGGCTTGAGCGGTACCACTCGCAAGGCCGAGGTGAGGTCGTTGATCACCATGGTGCACAGCATTGGGCACTCGTAGTAGGCGGGGACCAGAATCACCGGTTTGTCGACGAAGTAGCTTCCCAATTGGACACTCTCGCCCTGCTCGTCGCGCACTTCGAGATCGAAGGGGATGCTCTCACCGAGCCGTTGGGTGAAGCCGACCTCTTGCAACTCTTCCGGCAGGGCGCCCACTTTGGTGTCGATCGAACCGACAGACGGCGTGCGCGACTGCGCGGCACTGGGCACGGTGGTGGCGAGGGCGGCAGCCAGAGCCAGGAGACTGGCGCGGGTTAGGCGGTGAGAAAAACTCATTGCTGCGACTCGCCTCCCGCGCTGTTGGTCCCGTCGACCAGATCTTCCTCCGTAACCTCGCCATTCACGGCTTGGCCAAGTTTGCCCGGGGTGATCGCTCCTGGCGGGACGAGCGCCAACGATGGCGCTCCAGGCAAGCCGCGCTCGGCGATCAGCTCGATGGCGCGCGCGACCGGAATGTGGGCGATGCCATTGCGCTTGTCGGCCCAACCGTAGCTGGTGAGCAGCGCTTCGTACTCGCGGTTCATCTCGATGAGCTCAAGCTCGGGTGAGGCTTGCAGTTGGGGCCCCGGGGGCAACCGGCGCTCGCTGGCCTCGGGAATTGGTGAGGGAGCCGGGTCGAGCTCCACCCTCTTGTCCTTAAGGGAGCCGGAGAACCACCACATCAGGATCATCGACAGGGCGATGATCGCCGCCAGGCCGAAGACGATCGCCAGGATCGGCCCGGGTCGGACCTCGGTGTCGAACTCTTGATGACGGTGCGGATCAGGCGCCTGGTGG
>QIHU01000413.1 GCA_003231035.1 Acidobacteriota bacterium | reverse complement strand
CAGAGTGGCGGCTCTACGCGCGCTCAGCCAGCGATGACAAGTCGCCGATCGTCGCCATGCTGGTGGCGCTCGATGCGCTGCGCGCCGCCGGCCGAGCGCCTTCGGTCAATCTCAAATTCTTCTTCGAGGGCGAAGAGGAGGCCGGCTCGCCCCACCTGGGTGAGATGCTGCGCCGCCACGCCGCGCTGCTCGCGGCGGACGGCTGGATCTTCTGCGACGGCCCGGTGCACCAGAGCCGGCGACCGCAGGTGGTCTACGGGGTGCGCGGAGTGCTGGGCTTTGAGTTGACTGTCTACGGTCCCCTGCGCTCGCTGCACAGTGGCCACTACGGCAACTGGGCGCCCAATCCGGCGGCGATGTTGGTCGAGCTGGTGGCCGGGATGCGCGACTCGGAAGGGGAGATCCTGATCGACGGGGTTTACGATCAGGTGCGCGAGTTGACCGCGATCGACCGCGCGGCGCTGGCCAAGGTACCCAACACCGACCGAGAGCTACGTCGCTCGCTGGGGTTGGCCCGTTCAGAGGCCCACAACGCGCCGTTGGTGGAGCGTATCCTGCGCCCGGCGCTCAATGTCCGAGGCCTGGCCTCGGGGCAGGTGGGCGAGGCGGCGAAAAACGCTATCCCGACCACCGCCACGGCGTCGCTGAGCTTCCGGCTGGTGCCCGACCAAACCCTCGATCATTTGCGCGCCGCGGTTACCCGTCACTTGCACCAGAGCGGCTGGTTCGTGGTCGATCAAGAACCGGATCTCGAAACCCGGCTGGCCCATCCTCGCATCGTGCGGTTGCAGTGGGGCTCGGGTTACCGAGCGATGCAAACGCCGCTCGACCTGCCCTTTTCTCGCGCCGTCCAGCAGGTGGTCGACGAAGCGACCGGGCAGCCTGCGGTGCCCTTGCCGATCCTCGGCGGCAGCTTGCCCCTGTACCTATTCGAAGAGGAACTCGGCGTGCCGCTGGTGGTGGTGCCGATGGTCAACCACGACAACAACCAACATGCACCCAACGAGAACCTACGCCTTGAGAACCTGTGGCAAGGCATTGAGATCTACGCCGCCCTGATGGCCCGATTCGGTCCCGTGCTGGAGGCGTCGCGGGCGGTGAACTGACCCTCACCGCTCTTTGCAGATCTCTTCGGCCGAAAGTCCTTCCTGCGCGCAGCGCCGTGGCAACCAGGAGTCGTCCGGCTGGGCGCGGTTGCTTCCAGGCAGCCCTTGAAAGTGGGCCAGAACCTCGCTGCGCTGGTTGAGATTCTCGGTGTCGTACCAGCCGCAGAAGAGGTTGCACCACTCGCTGTCGGTGAGCTTCCAGGAGAGCGGCCCGTCGCGGCCAAGCTCGAACTCCACGGTCGAAATCTGGACCCCGTGGCTCGATCTCCACTTGTCGGCCAAGAGAGCGAGTTCCTTCTCGTTGCGGGAAAACTGGGTGGTGTTACGTACGTTGATCAGGCCGAGGATCGGCCCGATGGTGGTGTAGGCCCAGCCCTTCCTCTCCTGGGTTTCTTCGCTGGTGTAGCTCTGTTTATTGTAGGTGGAGGCACGGATCAAGAGGACCAGCACCTGTCTTCCGCGCAGCTCTTCGGCGCGCTGTTCGAGCACCGTCTCTAGCCATAGGATTGAGGATACGACGCCGAAATTGTCGTAGTAGCCACCGTCGGCAAGGTGGCGCTTGAGCCCCTCTGGAGCGCCCTCGCCGGCCTCCTTGGCGTACTTGCTGTCCGGTCGTGAAATGGGAGTAACCCAGGGAAATGCGGCGGACAGCCGCGCGGCGGTCGAGGCGGGTACATCGCGCCCGCCGTAGGCAGCGAAGTGGCCGTGGGAGTCCCAATTTTGCCGCTTTTGGATTCGCAGTGGACTGAGTACGAAATGATCCCCCGATTCGATCTGGGTGGTGTTGAAGATCACTGGCGGTAGCCGACCCTGGCGGACCGCGGGAACCCAGGAGCCGAGCCCCGCATCGGGAGTGTTCAACTCTTCCTTCCAAATGGTCTCTAGTGCCCAACCGCGATCGAACTGCTGATCGAAGACGAGGAAGGGGGCCACACCGCGCAGCAAGTCAGGGTAGGCGAGGCCCCAGGCCGAGCCGTGCAGGCTGGTCCGCCCGGCGGAATGGAGGATTCGATTGATCGACGCATCGTCGAGGTGGCCGGAGGCCGCCAGTTGATCGAGGTAGAAGAGCACTCCCACGCTACCGCCGGAGACGGTGCTCAGCAAAGCCACCGAGTCGGTAAAGGCCGCTCCGATGTCGTTGTGCAAACCGGTGAGGACGGTGGCGGCCCACAGCGAAGCTTTGATACCCCCGCCACTGGCCGCCACCACCACGATGGGAGGCTTGCCGCTGGCCCCGCCTAGCCGCTGTTGCGCGCGGGCGTCTCTGTGGTCGAAACTCTCGACAATCGGAGCGCCGAACTGGCCGGTTTCGGCGGTCAGCGAGAAATAGTGATCGGCGCCGAAGGAGAGATTCATCACCGTGGGAACGGCGATCAGAATCAAGAAAGCCGGAATCCGGTAGCGATCGAAGAAATAGGAGATAGCGGGTAGCAACCAAGTGAAGATGATCAAGATTACGATCACATAGCCGAGCACCGGTACCGCGTTGCTATGGCCGCGGTCGGGCCTGAGCAGAAAGTAGCCGGCGAGATAGGCGGCCAGCGTCAAGGCCATGAAGAGAGTGGCTTGCAGGTGACCGGAGAGGATGGCACCGTTTTCGAAGTAGCCGGGGAAGTTGCTCTCGATCCAGCCCCTGAGCCCGCGAAAAGTTTTGCTCTTGTTGGCGATGGAGGTGGTATTCACCCGGAATCGGCTGGCGACCGTCTTGCTGCGTTGGGCGCTAGAAAACAAGGTTTCGTCGGCCGAGCGGTTAGGGTCCCCGAAGAGCTCTTGGAAGAGAGCCGCGACCCAGTAGAAAAAGATCGCCAAAGCAATGCCGCAGGCAACGGCCAAGAAATAGCTGGGGCGAATCTCAGAGACCACGAGAGCGGTGAGCGGCACCGGCGTGGCGAGGAGGGCGATCCACAGCCACCAGTAGCGTTGAACCAACGAGATCAGCTTGCTGGGCGGCGGCGCGGCGGAGCTGAAGCGAACCGCGCCGTAGCGCAAGATGTTCTGCAGCGAGATCAGCACCGCCCCGGCCCACAGCAGCGCGAGGAAGGTCACCCAGAAAAGCTGGCCGGGTTCGAGCGCGAACAGGTTCTTGAGCAAGCCGGGCGCGAGCAGCACGCAGAGGGGCCCGAGCAGGACTAGGAGGGTGGCGAGCAGAATGGGGAAGCGAGCGTGGTAGAGGAACTGGAGGAAAGGAAAAGTGCGCTGGCGCAGCAGTGCCAGCAGGATCAGGGTCAGCATCAGCACGACCGTACCGACTTGGAGAAGGGTGAACTTTGTTGTTGCCCACCACACCGCCGCGAGACCGATGAGGATGAGCGGTCGGGCCCAACGGTCCATTCGTCTCAGCATGGGAGCCTCCTAGTCGCTATCGAAGTTTCTCTTTAAGGATAGAGCGTCCGAGAAAGTAGACGAACGAGCCACCCGTTTTTCAGCTCAAGCTAGGAACCACTGGTAAGGAGCAACCATTTGGCGAGCCGTGCCGCGTTGGCGGCGCCGAAGCGGGCGAGCGGCAGGTGGCGGCAGTGGACGGCGAGGACGCGGTTGAACAACTGGGGTTCGGCGGCCAACGCGCGCACCACCATGCGGCGTAGGCGGGGCCGTCGCTCCATCGCCAGCATCAACCGGGTGATGCCGTTGGGTAGCCGGCCGATGCGGCCATGGGCCCGTGCGTACTCGGCTAGCGCGTCTCGGTGGATAGCGGTGGCGAGGGCGATCGCTTGGTGGAAGGCGAGCGATAAACCTTCGCCGGTGATGGCGTCCACGTAGCCCCCGGCGTCGCCGACCAGGGCGAGGCGACCGCGGGTGACCCCCCGGGCGCGCCGCTCCAGTGGGCCGCGCCCCTGGATGCGGCTCGCCACCTCGGCCCCTTGGAGGCGGGCGGCGAGGGCTGGGAAACGGGCCAGGAGGGGCTCGAAGCGGGCGCTTTGGCCGGCGACGAGCAGGGCCACTCCAACTTCGCCCGCGCCGACCGGGGTCACATAGGCTTCGGCGCCATCGCTCCAGTGGACCTCGACCTTGTCGCTCCACGGCGCGATCCGGAAGTGGCGCCGCACGGCGAAGCGGCGCGGTCGCCGAGCGACGCGGGAGGGCCGTTCGTCGAGGCCGGCCCAGCCACGCAAGCGAGAGTTGAGGCCGTCGGCGGCGACTACCCAGCGGGCGGTGATCGGTTCAGAGGCGGTCTCGACACCTGCCGGTGACTGCCGATCGATGTTTGAGGCGGGGTCGTCGAGAGTGGCGGGAAGTAGCGCGGTCGCCTTCGTCGTCCAGCGCAGCTCAATTTCAGCCTTGTGTGCCGCCTCGACCATGGCCGCGTGCAGCAGGGTGCGGCGGATGCCGAGGCCGACCTCGGCCGGAAAGGAGCCCTCGGCGGTGGTGGGGCCATCGACGTAGCGGATACCGGCGATGGGCGCGAACCGCCCTTGTGGCAAGGTCACCCCCAGGGCTTCCAGCTGTCGCACCCCGTCGGGCATCAAGCCCTCGCCACACGGCTTGTCGATCGGTGGACGCTGGCCATCGATCACCACCACCCGTTCCACCCCGCGTTGGCGCGCCGCAAGCGCGGTGGCCAACCCCGCCGGCCCGCCGCCCACCACCAGGAGGTCGCAATGGGTTCCTCCAGGTTGGGATCCTTCACTCACTGGAACCCTGCCAACGCAGGCGGGCGTAGGCGAGGCGTGAGCGGGCCAGTGCACCGGCCATGCGCAGCGGCGTGGCCCGCTGCCCGGCGGTGAGTTCGCCCGCCGAGTGGCGGCGTAACGTTTCGCCACGGCGCATCTTGCCCGAGGAGGTGCGCGGCAGGGTGCCGGGATCCAGCAGGTGCACTGCGTCGACCACCAGCCCGGTGGCCTTAAGGACCGCTCGCCGGCATTCTTGCGGGAGCTCGGCGATCGCCTCGGGCGAGGCGTCGCGCGCCCTCTCGACGAAGAGCCACAGGACCTCTCCGTCGGCTCCCTCGGGCAGCCAGCTCAAGGCCACCGTGCAACCGGCGCGCGAACCGGCCAGGCCGAGCAGAGGCCGCTCGACCATCTCGGGGGGGTAGTTGCGGCCGCGCAGGATGATCAGCTCTTTGGCTCGGCCGGTGAGGTAAAGGTCACCCTCGAACCAAAACCCGAGGTCGCCGGTATCGAGCCAGCCATCGACCAGGGCGCGCGCGGTGGCCTCGGGTTGATCGAGGTAGCCATCCATCAGCGAAGGGCCGCGCAGCCAGATTCGCCCGGTGCGTTGTGCGGGCAAGGCCTCGCCGGCCTCATCGCGAATCTCTATCTCGAAGCCCGGCAGCGGCCGGCCGACGGAGACGAGCTCCTGGCCCTCCGGCTGAGCTTGCGCCACTCCCTCTTCGGCCAGTGGCCGGCGGGCGAAACGACGGCTGGTGAAGGGCTGCCCCAGGGCTGAGAAGGTCACCGCCAAGGAGGCTTCCGAGAGGCCGTAGACCGGGGTCAGCGCCTCGTTGCTGAACCCCCAAAGCTCGAAGCGATCGCGAAAGGCGCGAAGGACCGAGGGGGCGACCGCTTCGGCCCCGTTGAGTGCCACCCGCCAGCACGAGAGGTCGACCCCCTCCATCTCCTCGTCGCGGATCTTGGCCACGCACAGGCCGTAGGCGAAGTTGGGGGCGGGCGAGACGGTGGCCCGGTAGCGCGAGATGGCGCGCAGCCACAGGGCGGGCTTGGCGACGAAGAGTTCGGGTCCGAGGAGGGTCAAGTCGGTGGGCAATTCCATCGCCGGGAAGATGCAGCCGATCAAGCCCATGTCGTGGTAGAGCGGCAACCAGCTGACCCCGGAATGGCGCAGCGAACTCTCGGCCGGCCACATACCATTGAGCGTATTGACCTGGGCCATCACCGCGCGATGGGAGAGGGCGACCGGTTTGGGGTCGACGGTGGTCCCGGAAGAGAATTGCACCAGAGCGAGGTCGTCCTCGGAGGTCGCCTCGCCAACCCCCACGGCCGAGGGGTCGCCCGGCGGCAGGTCGCCCAGCTCCCGGCAACCGAAGACAGGCTTGACCAATTCGATGGTCTGACCGAGGATGCGCCGCACCCGGCGGTGGGCGAGGACCAGCCGCGCGGCGCACAGTTCGATCATCTTCGCCGTGCGCTGGTGGTACTCGTCCAGTCGCCCCAATCGCACCGGTGGGTAAAGCGGCACCGGTACGGCGCCGGCCAGCACGGCGCCGAAGAAGGCGTCGAAGAACTCGGGGCCGGTGGGGTAGATCAAGGCGACCCGTTCGCCTTGCTCAATACCGAGGGCGAGTAACTGAGTGGCGACCCGCTGAGCGCGGGCCTCGACTTCTGCCCAGTCGAAGAAGGTCTCGCGCTCGTGGCGGTCGAGAAAACGCAGGCCGCAGCGCTCGACCTCGCCGCTGGCCACCATTCGCGCGGCTCGCGACAGACCTTGGCCCAGGGTGGAAACGTCGCTAGCCGGCATCGGTTGCCACGTCGGGAGCGGTGGGCGCCGAAAGGCCCCGTTGCACCGCTACCACCAGATCGCCGACGGTTGCGATGGCCAACTCGTCGTCTTCATCCAGGCAGACCCGGAAGCGGTTCTCGACCTCGATGGCGAGGGTCAGCAAGCGCACGGAATCCAGTTCCAGATCCTCGACCAAGTGCAACTCGGGAGTGAGTTCCTGGCGCCAGCCGAGGTGCTGCTGGGCCACCTCGCGGATGCCTTGAAGGACTTCGGCGTCGGTCATCGCCCGCTCCGAGGTTGATTGTGAGTCTTGGGTAGAAACCGCGGTTGATCGGCGAGTTGCTCGTAACCGCCGGCCGCGGTCAGGGCTTTCTCTTCGGCATCGATGCGCACCGCCAGCAGGGCGGCGTTGGCCAAGGTGAAGAGGAGCGCGGTCAGCCAGGCGGTGTGAATCAGCGGTAGCGCCGCAATCTCCAAGATGACGGCCAGGTAGTTCGGGTGGCGCAGCCAGCGGTAAGGACCGGCGGTCACCGGTTCCGCCTCAGGCAGTACCAAGACCCGTGCCGTCCAGCGGCCGTCCAAGGTGGAGATCACCCAGTAGCGCAAGGCCATGGTGGCGACGAGAACGGCCGCCATGGCCACGGCAAGGGGAAGAATGAAGGGTCGATCCATCCCCCACACCTCCACCAAGCAAGAGACCAGGAAAGCGGTGTGCAGGGCGACCATGGCGGGGAAGTGGCCGGCGCCGACCTCCCGCGCGCCGCGGGCTCGCAAGCGTTGTTCGTTGCGTCGCGAAATCACCAGCTCGACCAGCCGTTCGACCCCGACCAGCGCGATCAGGAGGCTGTAGAAGAGCGGAGAGTCGAAGGGGGTGTTCATCAGGGGAGACAGATCACCATTGGAGCTTTACCATTGGAGCAGCACTAACTCGGAGCAAAACCCAGGCCCCATCGCTAACAGCAACCCCAAACTGCCCGGCTCGGGCCGCTGCCGTTCCAGGGTTTCTTCGAGCACCATCAGCACCGAGGTGGAGGAGAGGTTGCCGACTTCGCGCAAGCTGCGCCAGGTGACTTCGAGCGCCCCGTCCGGCAGTTCCAACGACTCTTCGAGCGCCGTTAAGACCTTCGGCCCGCCCGGGTGACAGACCCACGAAGCGATGTCGGAGCGCGCCAAGTCGTGGTCGGCGAGAAAGGCGTCCACATCGTGGCGCAGATGTTGGCGCGCCAACTCGGGCACCCCGGCTGAGAGGATGATGCCGAACCCCTTCTCGGTGATTTCCCATCCCATTACCTCCTCGCTGTTGGGGTAGAAGACCGAACGGCTGGCCAAGACCCGCGGCCCCGCGGGACGGCCGGTGGGTACCGCCAACGCCGCCGGATGTTCACTGCCGGCGACCACCACCGCCGCGGCGCCGTCGCCAAACAGGCCGCTGGCGATCAAGTTGGGCACCGAGAGATCTTCGCGCTGGAGGGTGAGCGAGCACAGCTCCACCGAGAGCAAGATGGCGACCTGGTCGGGAAAGGCGAGCACGTAGTCGGCGGCGCGGGCGATACCGGCGGCTCCGGCAACGCAACCGAGACCGAAGATCGGCACCCGCTTGACGTTCGGCGGCATCGACAACCGATTCATCAGCCGAGCGTCAATCGAAGGCGTGGCGACTCCGGTGACGGTGACAAAGAAGAAAGCTCCCACATCCTCCACCCCGATCCCGGCCCGTTGGAGCGCGTCGCGCACCGCC
>QIHU01000010.1 GCA_003231035.1 Acidobacteriota bacterium | reverse complement strand
CAGCTGCCGGTAGGCTTCGACCGCCTTGACCCCTGAAGCCGGAATCGAGAAAGTCCGGTAGCGCGCCAAGCTGAGCTTGGCGGCCAGATAGTCGTGGCGGTCTTGCTGGCTGCAATAGGCACCCATCGCCGCTTCGATGGTCGCGGTCTGGGCAGTGATGTCGACCAGAAGATCGGGAAAGAGCAGCCGGTTGACCTCGTAGGCCAAAACCCGCAGCTGAGACACCGCCTCATCCAGTGCCCGGTCACCGCGCAGCGGCGCCAAGAGGCGATGGAGAGCGGCGAAGGTGGCACGGTGGTCGGCGGTGATCTCGAGCGGCGAGGGAACTAGCAGGAGTTCCACCGACTGAGCCAGCAGCCGCTCTTCGATCGCCGCCGCCAGCTCCTCGATCCGATGCTCGAGTTGGCCGTCGGGCAAATCCAGATGGGTGAGGCTCGTCACCCCGAGATGGCGGCAAGCCTCCCTCGCCTCGGCACGACGCTGGGCTGAGTACTCGCCCGCGCTCAGCCCCTGGGGAGACAGGGCGGCGCTGTCGCTCAAGAAGAGCACCTCGACCGCCGCCCCCGAGGACACCAGCTGTGCCGCCAAACCACCACAGCCGATCACTTCGTCGTCGTAGTGCGGCGCCAGGATCAAGGCGCTCGCCGCCTCGACCCTAGATGTCTCGCCAGGAGGATGAAGAATGGTCATCGGTGGGAAGCGCACAGGGGATTGCCCTCGCCCCAATCGCGCAGTGGATTCTACCACCTGCGTCCCCGCTCGCTGTCCTTACTGGATGTAGCCCAGGGCGCGCAGACTCTCTTCCACTTCCGGGTTCAAAGTCGCCGCCGTCAAGGTTGAACCCACCTCTCGCCGCCACAGCCGCAACGCTGGTCCTGGCGGGACACTCGGCCGCCGCGCGGCATTCAGCGCTCGCCGATCCAACGCCTTGCCTCGCCAACGCTCCCCATCCCCGATAGAGATGCGTTCGATGGGGAACGGCTCACCGTCCAGGGTCGCCTCGATCGACAACACCGGGCCCACGCCAGTAAGCCAGATCCCTTTCTCCAGTGGTTCGCCGACCAGTTCGAAGGAGAGCACCGAGTCCTCCATCTCCGCCCGGTCGTCCGCGGCCAAGAAGTAGGAGTGCCAGGCGGGAGAAGTGGGAGGTTCAGATTCACCGAAGACGACGGTGCCGGCTAGCCGTGCCCCCCTCGGCAGGCCAGAAACCATCAACCGCAGACCTGGCAGGAATCGGTCCAACTGCTCGTTGATCACTCGCTCTAGCGCTCCAGCGAGAGCCGGCTTGTCATCAACCCGGTTGGTGCGTTCGCTGGGGTCCGCGGCCAGATCGTAGAGTTCCCTGCGCTCCATCCGTTCCACATCCTGGCGCCAGAAGCGCTCGATCAAGCGGTCTCGTGGCGCGAAGGGTTCGGCCCGGTTGAAGAGGATCAACTTGGTGCGATCGAGTACCGCCGCCGCCCGCATGGGACCGTTGATCAAGTGCTGCGCGAAGGCGACCCGGCGGGGGATCGCCCGCTCACCACGCAGCGCCGGCAGAAGGTTCATCCCTTGCCAAGCCGGGTCGGGCTCCAAGCCCGCCGCCGCCGCCAAGGTCGGCACTAGATCGAGCAGCTCGACCGTCTCCGAGAGCCGGCCACCCGCCGGGAACTCACCGTCCCAGCGAAAGATCAGCGGCACGTGGATCTGCTCCTCGTAGAGAGTGTAGCCATGCTTCCAACCGCCATGATCGAAGAGTTCCTCGCCGTGGTCCGAGGTGAAGACGAAGAGGGTATTGGCCACCACTTCGGGGTCGAAGCTCGCCAGCAGCTCTCCTAAGTGGCGGTCGGCGTAGCGGATTTCGCTGTCGTACAACGCACTGAAGTGGGCAACATCGTCGTCGCCACTGATCTCGCGATTGCCCACGTAGACGGCGTGGACATTCCCCCCAGTCAACTGGCCGGCATAGTCAGGATAGAACTGAGAGCGGCCATCGACGAGGTCCGCATTTTCGTAAGGGTCATGCGGATCGAGATAGTGGAGGTAGAGAAAGAAGGGCCGCCGCTGATGTTGGTGGGCGGCGATCCAGGGCAGCGCCCGCCGGTTGATCGATTCGGCGTGCAGCAGATTGGAGCGACCGCCGGCGGGAGGGGTGTAGCGAGTCGCAAAGCCACGGCCGAAGCCGTTGCTGTCGCGTAGGGCGAAGTTGGCATAGAAGGCGGCGGTCTCGTAGCCTCCCCCCGCCAACCCCTCGGCCAGCGTCGGAACCTCGGCGGGCACGCCGTAGCTGGCCGGCTCGGAGTCGCGCAACAGCTCGCCCGGATAGCGCCCCGTCATCATCGAAACCATCGAAGGCAAGGTCCATGGGGCTTGCGAGTAGGCGTTTTCAAGGACGACACCGGGACGGGCGAGCCAACGGGCAAGCTCGGGGGTGGTCGTGCGTTCGTATCCGTAGGGGGTGGTGCGGTCGGCGCGCAGAGTATCGACCACCACCAAGACGATGTTCGGCGGCCGGCCTGGTTGGGACGAGGCCCTCGGCCGACCACTACTCAGCCCGGCGCTGGACCAGGCGAGCGCCTCCAAGGGCTCATCCCCCTCTTCCTCGGCGTGACCGCCGAGGGCTCCACGGCGCGGCGTCTCGACGCGCAGATTGATCTCTTTGCCCGCCCAGGGTGACAGATCGGCCGTCAAATCGATCCAACCGCCCTCGGCACCGCGAGCCACCGCCACCACCTCCCGTCGGCCTCCCTGCTCCACTTCCACCTGCACGGCGAGGGGCCGCGGCGGCCTGGTCGGCTGGTGAGCGAGGGTCGGCCGGCTGGCCGGTGCACGCTGCACCCCCACCGTCCACAGGCCACCGGCGCGCGGAACCCGTCCCCGCCAGCAGAAACCACCCGCGCTCACCACGGCGCGGCGTCGCTGGGAATCCACTTCAACCACCGAAACCGCCGTCTCGGCCTCGAAGACCAGCCCCGAAGCCACGCCGTCCCCCGTGTTGCCAGAACGGTCGCAGGGAGCGACCACATAGCGGCCTTCCTCGACCTCGTCCACCACCGAAAAAACCGAGAAGCTAGCTTGGTTCCCACTGCCCCCGCAACCCTGACCCACGAGCCAGGTAAGAGCGGCAACGAGCCCCAACCCACGAGCCCTGGCGATCTGTGAGCTAGTGAAAATCGGAATCTCCCATGCCGTAGTAGAAGTCCTGCGCCACCTCGGTCAACTCGGAGAGGTCCTGGCCAAGCGCACCCGTGTAGGCGAGGTGAACCTCGTCAGCCTCGACCAATCCCAGACCTTCCAACCAACCGGCGCCGGTCGGAGCCATCCAGAATCGCCATCGTGCCAAACCGCTGGCCCGCAAGTCCGCCGCAATCGTCGCCAACCCCCCAGCCCACTGGCCTTCCGGGGGCAGCCAGAGCTCCGTCACCGCGCCCTCCTCGCCGCAAAAAGCGACGACGACTAACCCTTCAACTTCACCGGACAGCAACCGGTAGAACCGGTAGTAACGCTCGGGGCGCGCATGATAGCGCCAGTTCAGAAAGGCAGCATCGCGGCGAACGCCATGAACCCCGCAACCACGCCAGGCCCGCTCGGCCCAGTCGCCTGGGAGCGGGCCGTCGTCCTCTCCGATGGAACTAGAATCACCGCTCTCCACTTTCACCTCACCGCACCCTTCTTGCCGACCAAGCTCCACCGCCGCCAACTCTCCTTCCCAGCGGCGGATCCCGCCCAGGCGGCCGGAGCCCATGATCCGTTCGGTCAGTCTCCGGTTGCGCGGATTGGGGAAACCAATGATCCACGGGGTTTCGCCGAGACGGGGAATGTCCTCGAGAAGCCACCGCATCAACGGCACCACCGGCGGACGCAGGCCACCGCCTTGCGCACCGCCAACAAAGTCGACCGTCTGCCACAGAAGCTGGCTCCCTCCATCGCTTTTGTCGCTGCCCCGCCAGCGAGCCGGCAGGCCGATCGCTCCGACGTGGGCCAAGACCCGGCCGTCCTCGGCGAGGGCCACGGCACTGCGCGCCTCGCCGGGTATGGCCCGATATTTCCACTCCCACGCCTGCCGACTCAGGGGGTGGCCGAACCCTTTCTGAAAGAGCGCGTCGATGCCCGCTAAGTCCTCGTCTTGAGTCCAGCGTAGTCGCGTCACTCGCCGGCTCCTTGCGCCGATCGCTGCCTAGAAGATCCCAGATGACGCCAGCGAAAGCGCGATACATCCCACAGCATGCGCAGCGAATCGCGAATCGGGTGAACCCTCGATTCGGGGGTGTGAGCCCAAACCACCCCGACCTCTTTCACCGCCGCACCGAGGCGGCGAGCCAGCCAGATCATCTCCACGTCATAGGCAAAGCGGTCCACGGTCAAGCGCGAAAAGAGGTCGCGCCCGAAGTCGCCCACCAGCAGCTTGAAGCCACACTGCGTGTCGCGAAAGCCACGCACCCCCAGAACGCGGATGATGAAGTTGAACGTCTTGCCCATCAGCTCGCGGTAGGCCGGTTGCCGATGGGTGATCTGGGAGCTGGCCAGCGCTCGACTTCCGATCACCACCGGGTGGCCTTCAAGATGCGGTTCCAACTTCTCCAGCTCTTCGATCGGCGTCGACAAGTCGGCATCGGTCAGGAGGAGACGATCACCCTGGCTGGCCAGCACACCGGCCCGCAGAGCCGCCCCCTTGCCACGGTTGACCCCGAGTTCAATCACCCGCACCGGCCCCACGAAGGCCCGCGCCACCGCCACCGTGTGGTCGCTGCTCCCGTCGTCGATGACCAGGAGCTCTAGAGCCTCGCCCCGTTGAGCGAAGTACTCGACAATCCTCTCCAGAGTCGGAACCAGACGCTCCTCCTCGTTGTAGGCTGGAATCAGTACAGACCAGAACATGGCTGCATTCTAGTCTGCCCAACGAGCTAACATGGTGCCGTGTCCGAGATGCCCAAACCGGAGAACTTGCTGTGGCTGAGGTGCCCTGACGACCGCGCGACCGTCAACGCGCATCTGCGCCAGGTGGCCGGCAAGTTCCAAGCCGCCGGTTGGGGACTCGCCACCGGAGCCACGGCGCCCCCCGCGCCGAGTGGCGCGCTAGCGGTGATCGACGACCCCTGGATTGAACCTCTCCCTCGCCTAGCGCAGCGTCTCGCCGAGCTTACTCTGCGCACCAGGGACCACGCACCGCGGTGGCGGGTCCCGCGAATCTTGGGCCTTCCCGGTGTTCAGGGATGGCATCCACGGTATCCGCCCATGACGCTACACGAGTACGAACGGACTACCTTGGCACGCCGCTTGGTGGCGATCCGCACCCCAACCGCAACTCCATGGAGCGGCTTCGCCGTAGCTGCCCCAGGCGAGAGCCGAGAGCTACTGCAACTCGGCTGGCCACCGCCACCACCACGGCAAGCCATCGTCCGCGGCGCTCATCTGTTCCGCTACCAAGACCCGGCCAGCCATCCTCGCCATGAACTCGACGCCTACATTCCTCAGAGTACCCGCCTACTGGTCGACGTGGGCTGTGGACACGGTTTGCTAGGAACCCGTTTTCTACGCGACGATCGCATCGTGGTCGGCATTGAGCCCGACTGGACGCTGGCGCGCATCGCCGCCCGCAAACTGGACGTTGTTCTACCCATGCGAGCCGAGCAAGGATTGTGCGCCCTGCGCCATACCGCCGATTGCATCGTCCTCGCGGACGTCCTCGAACACACCCTGGATCCGGCGGCGGTTCTGCGCCAGATCGCTCGCTCGCTCGCTCCCGACGGCCGGGCGGTCCTCTCCCTGCCCAATAGCTCCTTTGCCCCGGTCTTACGAGCACTCGCGGCAGGGCGATGGGATGCGACGCTGGCCGGCGTGCAAGCGCGCGATCACTTCTCCGTGCTCACCCCTGCATCCTTTCGCGACCTGGCTGCCCAGTGTGGCCTGGCGGTCGAGTCCACCGCGCCGTTGACCCAACCGCTCCCAAGGAGACTGCGCCTGTGGAGTTGGTTTGCTGCTCGCAGCGCGGGCGGTGATCCCCAGGTGCTTGCGGCAGCGCAATGGATCTGCGTTCTACGGCACGCCTAACAGCCCGTCAAGGAACGGGGGGACCCAGAACGATGTCCACCTGATCCCGCGTCACATTGTCGTAGGCAATGGCATCAAAGCCGGCGCTAAACAGACCATCGGCACTTATGATCGTGGTCACCCAGTTTTGGGTCGCGGGATCGAATGCCGGTAGGCCCCCAGTGAAAGTGTTCAGATTGAGATACAGCCAACCATTCTCTGGGGTTACCGGGAAACTAGGGCCATCGATCCTGGTGCGATTCGTACAGGCCGGAAAGGGAATCAGAGTGTCTAAGCCTAGCGGCGGCGAGAAGGGAGAAGTCTCCGGCATTTCTGGGTTCTCTTCTTCATCGAAGATCACGATCTGGTTGACGGACAACGGATGGGGCGCTGGAAGACTGCCGCAGGCGAAGGGACTCGCGAGGAGCTTCCCGTCACGCCAAACCACCAAGTCCGTGATCGCCTCGACTTCGCAGCCGAACCTCGTCGCGTAGCGCGTGGCGAAAGTGCTGCTGAGCGCCTCGCGGTTGTCTTCGCCGCCGCTGAACTTGGCGTAGAAGGTGTAGTCCCCCACCCCTAGCTGCGCCGAGGCCTCAATGTGGACCAGCGTCTCGCCCTGAGCAAAGGCATTGGCTACGTCGACGTAGAAATAGTCACCCCATAGCTGATTGAGGTTGTTGGCGGCACCGTTGCCTCCGTCGACGAAGTACCCTACGTCTCCCGGAAAGTCCAGGGTGCAGAAGTTGACGTTGTCGATGGTGATGTAGCCGCGCGCCACCGAATCGCCCAAACTCTGCGCCGAGCAATTGCCGCCGAAGATTGCTGAAGCTTGACCGGTGTGGGCGTTACGGATGTGGGCCAGCAAGGCATTGGGCAAGGCCGGCAGGGGCAGCTGAGAGTCGCAACTGAGCGAACCGGGGCCGACGCCCGAAACCGGGTTGATGGTGGCCGAGAACTGACCGACCGGCGAGATTGCCGTGTTGTTGTGCGCCGAAGAAGGCACCGTACCCGACATGAACAGGTCGCGCAGATTCAGCGTTACCACGTCGTAGCCGGTGAGGTAGATGTTGAAATCGAGGGTCGGCACCGAAAGATCGGTCCATAGAGTGACGTGGGCGATAGCCGGCGCGGCCGACGCATTGTTGATCGAAAAGAGGGTCGTGATGTTGTTCGGTTCGTCGAGGTCTACTTCGAAGTAAGGCAGCAAGAGGGTCGCCGCGGGGACGGCGTCAACACTGCCAATCACCGCTTCGGCTCGACCGCCGGAGACTAGCAAGCAGGTCACTATGAGGCCCAATACACACTTCTTCATGACAAACGTTCTCCTTGGTCGAGTTCGGTAGGCGCGGCAAAGCACCACACAGAGGTCACAGCTAACGGGTGTGCAAGAGACTATATAGTGGTGGCAAGCAAACCAAAAGGAAGCGGTCGCCCGGCTATTCAATCGAGCGCCCGCCAGCCCAGCGCCACGAGCCGATCACCGATCCGCGACGCGGATCGAAGGCGATGAGGAACGGATCGGGGCACACCGGCTGGAGGGTGAGGAAATCGCGGACCGCCGCCGCCAGCTTCGCTCCTGTTTCCCGCGTGCCGAGGGCGGGTAGACCCTCGGGGCTAAAAGCCAACAACCACCAGCAACCCTTGGGCACGGCTTGCAGCGTGGCCGGGCTCAACTCGGCGATCTGGCTCACCGCAGGCCGCGCGCTCTGCTCGCCGAGCCATCGGCCGATGGCACCGAAGTGACGGCTGTAGAAGCGGTGACGCGAGCGCAGAAAAACCTCTTGGAACGAGGCCGGATCGGCGGCATGCCCCCAAGCGTGGGTCACCCGCGATTGCGGCACTAGGCCGATGCGCAGGCCGGCCTGGCTCGCTCCGCGCAGCCAGTCGGTTTCCTCAAAATAGAGGAAGTACTCCTCGTCCCAACGGCCCACCCTACGGGCCGTCTCCGCCGAATAGGCCAGCAGGGCGCCCGAGAGTGCCGCGGCGGCTAGCGGCTCCTGGGCCTCCCAGTTAGCACACCAGCGGCGCGCCTCGCGCACCAAAACGCGGCGACCAAACCCGGGCCATCGAACGGCGGCGAGTCGCGCAAGCTCCTCCCGCGGGGTCTGCAAATCTGAAGGGGGCAGTAGAAAGTCGCCCAACACGAACTGTGGACCCACGATGTCCCAACCGCCTTGAAGGGCATCGACTAGCGGAGCCAAGGCCCCTGGATGCAGCTCGATGTCGGGGTTGCCGACTAGCAACAGCTCGCCGCTCGCCTCGGCGACCCCAGCGTTGATCCCGGCCGCGAAGCC
>QIHU01000839.1 GCA_003231035.1 Acidobacteriota bacterium | reverse complement strand
GTGGTTGGCGAGGGTAAAGGTGGCGCTGACCAGTAGACTGGTTGACCGGTGGACTTGGCGGCCGTAGAATCCCGCCTTCTTGAGGAGGTCCGCCGATGAGTCCCGATACCCAGACCGCTACCGTTCGTCACCTGTCCGATCACATCGGTGAGTCGGTCGTGCTGCGCGGTTGGCTAGCGAAGAAACGTTCGAGCGGCAAGATCGGTTTCTTGCAGTTGCGCGATGGCAGCGGGGTGGTGCAGGCCGTCGCCAGCCGTGCCGAGTTGTCTGAAGAAGGCTGGGCGGCGGTCGAGGCGGTGAGTCAAGAATCGACTCTCGAAGTGACCGGCGTGGTCAAGGAAGACAAGCGGGCGCCGGCCGGCGTCGAGCTTCAGCTGAGCGAGTTGCGCATCCTCCATTTGACCGAGGACTACCCGATCACCCCCAAGGAGCACGGCACCGCCTTCTTGATGGAGCATCGCCACCTGTGGCTGCGCTCGACGCGGCAGCGGGCGGCCCTGCGAGTGCGCTCCGAGGTGGTACAGGCGATTCGCGACTTCTTCTACCAGCGCGACTTTGTCAACATCGACTCACCGATCTTGACCCCCGCCGCCTGCGAGGGCACTTCGACCCTGTTTGCCACCGACTACTTTGGCGAGCCCGCTTACTTGAGCCAATCGGGTCAGCTCTACCTCGAACCGGCCGCTGCCGCCTTCGGCAAGGTCTACTGTTTCGGGCCGACCTTCCGGGCCGAGAAGTCCAAGACCCGTCGCCACCTGACGGAGTTCTGGATGGTGGAGCCGGAAGTCGCCTTCATGGAATTCGACGGCCTGTGCGATCTGGCGGAAGAGTTCATCTGCTCGCTGGTGGCGCGGGTTCTCGATCGCTGCGCCGAGCAGCTCAAGGAGCTCGATCGTGACACCTCCGCCCTAGAGCGGGTGGTGCCGCCCTTCCCGAGAGTTCACTACGACGATGCGGTGAAACTGCTCAACGAAAAAGGCCACGCCATCGAACACGGCGCCGACTTCGGAGCCGAGCACGAAACCGTCTTAGCGGCCGAGCACGACCGCCCGGTGATGGTGCACCGCTACCCGGCGGCGGTCAAGGCGTTCTATATGCAGCCCGACCCAGTGAATGCCTCGCTAGCCCTGGCACTCGACATCCTCGCCCCGGAAGGCTACGGCGAAATCATCGGCGGCAGCCAACGGATTCACGACCACGACCTGCTCCTAGAACGGATCCACCAGCACGACCTACCGGTCGAAGCCTTCCAGTGGTACCTCGACATCCGCAAATACGGCACCTTCCCGCACAGCGGCTTCGGCATGGGGCTAGAACGCTTCGTCTCCTGGATGTGCGGCTTGAGCCACCTGCGCGAGGCGATTCCATACCCGCGGTTGCTCAACAAGATCTATCCGTAGGTGACCGGTACGGGCGGCCTGCTTGCGGCGGTGGTGGCAAGAGGGGAAGTGCGATGCGCTGGTCGCGTCTGATGCCGCGTTGCGGCAGTCCGGTTGTGCTATTATGCCGCGGATAGTCGAAGATACCACCCGCCGAGCCCTGCTCGGGTTGCCATCGCCGCGAAGTAAGATTCACTAGGGAGGCCCTCCATGACCGATAAGAAAGCTGTCAATCCAAGCGAAGAAGAGTCGAGAAAGGTCGCGGAAGATTCGCGGCAAGCCACCTGGGAGAAGCCCAGTTTCATGCGCGAGCTGTTCCTGGGCAACTTCCGTTTTGACTTGATCGATCAGTACCCGCTAGTGCGCCAGCAGCGCGCCGAGTTCCAAGAGTTCTATGACGGCTTGGTCGCCTTCATTCAGACCAAAGTCGACCCGATAGAGATCGATGCCACCGGCGAATATCCCGACGAGGTGATCAACGGACTGCGCAAGATGGGCGCCTTTGGGATGAAGATTCCCAAGAAGTACGGTGGTCTCGGTTTCACCAATCTGGAGTACCAGAAGGTGATGGAGTTGATGGGGAGTGTGGACGGCAACCTCTCAGCGCTCCTTTCCGCCCACCAGTCGATCGGCGTGCCGCAGCCGCTCAAGCTTTTCGGTTCAGACGAGCTGAAGGAGAAGTACTTGCCGCGCTGCGCCAAGGGCGAGATCTCCGCCTTCGCGCTGACCGAGGACAATGTCGGCTCTGATCCGGCGCGGTTGACCACCACCTACGCCTTGTCTGACGACGGCAAGCACTACGTGCTCAACGGCGAGAAGCTGTGGTGCACCAACGGAACGATCGCCAAGTTGTTGGTGGTGATGGCGATCGATACCAGCGGCAAGAAGATCAGCGCCTTCGTGGTCGAGATGGGCTGGAAGGGTGTCAAGGTGGAGCACCGCTGCCATTTCATGGGGCTGCGCGCGCTGGCCAATGCGGTGATCAGTTTCAAAGAGGTCAAGATTCCGGTCGAGAACCTGATCGGTAGGGAAGGGCGCGGGCTCAAGATCGCCTTGACCACCTTGAATGACGGCAGACTGTCGATCCCCAACGGCTCGGTGGGAACTGCCAAAGCCTGTCTGCGCATCTGCCGTGAATGGGCGAGCACTCGTGAGCAGTGGGGCAAGCCGGTGGGTAAGCACGAAGCGATCGCCCACAAGATTTCGGACATGGCGGCGGTCACCTTCGCCATGGAATCGATGGCCAAGCTGGCGACGGCGATGGCCGATCGCGGCGACACGGACATTCGTCTGGAAGCGGCAGCGGCGAAGGAATGGATCAGCTGCCGCACCTGGGAGATTGTCGACGAGACGATGCAGATTCGCGGCGGGCGCGGCTATGAAACCGAGGCCTCCTTGGTGGCGCGCGGAGAGGAGCCTATCGGGGTGGAGCGGATGATGCGCGACTACCGGATCAACAAGATCTTCGAGGGTTCGAGCGAGATCATGCACTTGATCATGGCCCGCGAAGCGGTCGACAAGCACCTTGAAGTGGCGGGCTCGATCATCGATCCGAAGAAGAATATCAACGAAAAAGTGGCGGCGCTTCCGGCCATTTCCGCTTTCTACGCCAGCTGGTACCCGACCCGTTGGTTGGGCTGGGGACGGTGGCCGCGCTACCAGGAGTACGGCTCACTGGCCGGTCATCTCGGCTTCGTGGAACGCAACTGCCGCCGACTCTCGCGCCAGGTGTTCCACGGCATGATGGTTCACCAGGCCAAGCTCCAGCACAAGCAGGGTTTCTTGTTCCGGTTGGTCGACGTGGGCAACGAGCTCTTCGCCATGGCCTCTTCGATTTCGCGGGCGCACGCCATGCGCCAGGCCGGTGACGCTAACGCCGCCGAGGCGATGGAGCTGGCCGACCTTTTCTGCCGGATGGCCCGGCGCAAGATCAAGCAGCTCTTCCGCGACCTGTGGTTCAACGACGACTTCCTCAAGTATCGCCGAGCTCTGGCCGTCCTCGATGGCCGCTACCGCTTTCTTGAAGAAGGCACGCTCGATGCCATCGGCGACGCCCAGCCGGCCACCCAGCCGGGGCCGCAAGCGGTACCGGATGCTCCGGCGAAGGAAAAGGCGAAGGAAAAGAAGGGTCCCGTCGGCGTCGCCGCGCGCGGCACGGTGGAAGCGACTTCCTAGATCTGGAGGGGCGGGGCTTAGCCCCGCCCTGGCCCTACTTCGGCCGTAGGCTGCCGCGGCGCCGAGACTGATGAAAAAGAGCTACGACTTTTCCGAAGCCATTCGCAATCCGTATGCGAAACGGCTCAAGAAACAGATCACCATCCGTATCGACCCTCCGGCTATCGAGTATTTTCGAGAGTTGGCCGAGGAGGTTGGGATTCCGTACCAGACGCTGATTAATCTCTACCTGAACGACTGCGCCCGGTTACGCCGAAGGCCATCCCTGGAGTGGAAAGAGTCGGCTTGAGGCGGCCTTGTCAGCCCTCCCAGCCCAAGATCTCATCGATCGTCGCCGAGCTGACGAAGTGATAACCGTCGCGGGCTCTAGCGTAGATCTCGCGGCCGCGTTCCTTGCCTTCGGGGGTCTTGGCTAGGGCGGTGTAGAGGGGCTTGAGGAACTTTCTGCGCCCGACGGTAGTGAGGAAGTGCTCCAGCGCGGGCATGGCGGGCTCGTACTGATTGGTGATGGCGGCGCCCAGCCAGGCGGCGAGGATCTCGGAATTGCCGCTTTGACTGAGGTGGAAGGCAGCGTCCAAGTTGGCCATTTTCTCGGTGGAGAGAGGTGAGGGGAGGTGGCGCAGGAAGTGGAGCCATTCGTGGGTGGACCACTTCGCGGGAATGGCGGCGTCTAGGGTTCCGGCGGATTGCCATTGGCTGAGGTATTGATCGACCTTCTCGAAGGCGAGAGAGGTTGGCTGTGGAGCGCCCTCGGGAAGGTTGGGGCCGTAGATCCATGCGTCGATGTTGATCTGGTCGAGTGCCTCGGGAGCGAGTTTGGGTAGCTCGGCTTTGAGGTAGGTGACGAAGTCCTGGGTAGTGATGGATTGGAAGGCAAAGTGGTCGAAGTAGGCTTTGAGAAAAGCGTCCCAGTTCTCGCGACCGGTCGCTTCTTCGAGGGCTCGCAAGAGGAAATATCCCTTGTTATAGGCAATATTGGTCATCCCATCGTCGGGGTCGCGGCCGGCGAGGTCGAGGTGGAGCCAGGTGTCGCGGGCCTCGGGACCGAGTTCTGCGAGGGTGGCGTCGAGCTCTTGGCGCGTGAGGATGGCGAGCATCTCCGAGTAGTCACGGCCGTAGACCTCTTCCATGATCCGCTGTTCAAGGTAGACGGTGAAGCCTTCGTTGAGCCAGAAGTCGTCCCAGTTGGAGTTCGTAACCAGGTTCCCTGACCAGGAATGGGCTAGCTCGTGGG
The DNA here is from genome assembly GCA_003231035.1 of Acidobacteriota bacterium. Taxonomy (GTDB): domain Bacteria; phylum Acidobacteriota; class Thermoanaerobaculia; order Multivoradales; family SZUA-115; genus SZUA-115. The sequence goes on along the minus strand of QIHU01000839.1, from coordinate 5,094 downwards.
CGATCAAGGAGACGAGAGAACGGTCGCCGGCGATGATGGTGGGGGTGGCGAAGGTCAGGCGCGGGTTCTCCATGCCGCCGAAGGGGAAGCTCGGGGGCAGGACCAAAACGTCGTACCGGCCCCACTGATAGGGACCGTAGAGGGCCTCGGTGGCGGCGATCATCGCTTCGATGTCTTGGAATTCGTAAACCGCCTTGTCGAGCAGGGCCGGCTCGGCGTAAACGCCGCTCTGCGGGCCGAGTTCACCGAAGGCCACGTCGCCCACCGCCAGCGCCATCAGGTAGGAGGGAATCGCCTGCGGCATTTCGAAGTGGTAGACACCATCGGCGGCGAGTTGGGTGGGGTTCTCGGCGCTCATCAGAGCCATCAGCTCTTTGGGGACTCGCACCGTGGCGCTGTAGGTCATGCGCACGGCGGGCGAGTCTTGCAACGGAATCCAGGTGCGGGCCAGGATCGCCTGTGATTGGGTGAAAAGGAACGGATGGTTGCCGCCCGCGGTCTGTTCCGGTGCCAGCCATTGGACGGCGGCTGCCTCGGGGCGACTGGAGTACTCGATGTGAACGACTTGGGTGTGGGGTTTGATGTCGATCACTAGCGGCCGCCCCAGGAAGGGATCTTCGTCGCCGAACTGGAAGGTCGTATTCCCGCCGTCGTCGAGGGTCACACGGCGCACGTCGAGATCGCGCGAGTCTAGGTAGAGTTGGCTTACTTGTGCTCGGTTCTCAATCGATAGCGCAGCCTTTCCGTGGATGGTCTGGCTGGCGAAGTCGACCGTGACGTCGAGATCCAGGTGGCGCACCACCACCTCGTCCGGGCGGGCGAAGGAGTGGGGGTCCGAGCCTGTGGTTTGAGCGGAGTCGGTGGCATCCGTCGCGGTGGGGTCAGGGGCGGTGCTAGAACCGCCGCAGGCGAAGGCGAGGCCAAGAAAAGCAAGCCAGCAGCTCCATTCGATCGCTCTCACTGTGATCTCTCCCAACAGGATCTGAGTCCTGGTCTGTGGGTCTGGGCTCGAAGGAGCCAGACGCGATGGTGTGAAGGCCGCCGTGGCCTCAGGATTGTGCTCTCACGCAGGTCCCGGGCACCGCCTCGCCGCGCAGCGCTTTGGCAAGAAGACCGGGGACGGTGCCGTCCGCGATCCAGGAGGTGATGCCGAGGCCGACCAAGCGGACCGCCGTTTCGACCCGGTGGCTCATGCCGCCGGTGACATCGTAACCGCGTGAGCCGCCTAGGGATGGCCGGAGGCGGTTCAAGTCGTCGGGATGGATGACCGGGATCAACTTGCCCGAGCTGTCGAGGACCCCTTCGGTATCGCCGAACCAATAGGCGTGGGTGACCGGCTGACGCTTCTTGATCAGCCCCTTGGCGAGATAAGCGAGGACCGCTTCGGTGGAGGCGATCGAGACTCCGAGTTCGGTGTCGAGCAGGAGATCGCCATAGGTGACCGGGAGGAAGCCGCGGTCCAGGGCGAGGGTAAAGGCCTCGGCTCCGCCGTGGGCTGGGCGACCTAGGCGGGCGAGGAGGAAGCTCGACGGGGCGAGGACGAAAGGGCATTCCCCGGCCGCCAGAAGGGCCTCGACGACGATGCGACTGAGGCGCGAGGCGGCCTCTTGGGTCACCGAGGCGCCGGTGCGTTGCCCGGGATCGTCGAACCCTTCAGTGATCCGGAAACGGGTCGCCGCCGCGTGGCCGAAGGAGCCGCTGCCGTGGCTGAGGATTACCCGTCGGCCGGTCTCCTGGCGGGCCTCGGTCAGCTCCGTGGCCAGGCGAGTGATCTGATCGTGGCGGGCGGTCTCCGGGGTTCGCTTGTCGGTCAGCAGGCTACCGCCGAGCTTGATCAGGATGATCGAGTCCTCGGAGGCTATCGATTGCGGTCGCTTAGGTTTTGCCATCGTGCTGTTGCTACTCCTAGGTGGTGGGCAAAGGTATCGGGAACTCAGAACAGGGGTTCGACATCGAGCCGGGGGCCGGTGCCGACGCGGTCGCGGATGATCCGCCGCACCCCCCGTACAGCTATCAGTCGTCGCGCGATCTCGGGTTCGTGCTCCGGCTCGCAGATCACGTGAACATTGGCCCCGGCATCCATCGTCGAGTAGGCGGGCAGCCCTTCGTCGCGCAGGGTGCGCACGGTGCTCAGCAGGGCGAGGGTGGCGGGGTTCCAGTAAAAGACCGGGGGTCGCGAAGACATGGCGATCAGATGGAGGTCGATCGCCTCTTCCTCAAGGACGGGCCCCAGGGCGGAGAAACTGCGCTCGGCGATGGCTTGTCGTACGACGTGCAGCCGCTGGGCGAGCAACTCTTGGCGCCGCGGGTAGTAGGGGCTGGTCAGGCTACGCTTGTGACCTTCGAGCGAGGAAATTTCTTTAGGGCCGGTCTCGACGATCGCCACCACATCGCGCAAGTCCCAGTGGTCGGCATCGGCCAGTTGGATCGAGAAACTCAACGAGTCTTCGGAGGAGGCAGTTTCGCTGTTGCCATCGCTGGCGACTATGCCGGTCGGGAGTTCAACATAGCCGCCCATCAGCGAGCGGGCAGCCGAGCCCGAGCCGCTACGGCGGGCGAGGATCGAGAGTTCCTCGTCCGAGAAATCGAGGCCCAAGGCGGCGGTGACCGCCAAGGTCAGAGCGGCGAAACCGGAGGCCGAGGAGGCGATGCCGGCGCCGGTGGGGAAGCTGTTCTTGGTGGCCACCCGGAAACCGCCCTGGGTTCCAGTTTCGGCACGCAAAGTGACGAGGTGCTGGCAAACCCGGTCGGCAAAGGCGGCCGGGGCCAGACTCAGTTCGCCAGAGTCTCCGCCGAGGAGCACTTGGTCGGGGGCACCGTCGGGCAAGACCTCGACCGTCGAGCGGCTGACGCAGTTGGCCAGGGTCATCGAAATCGAGGGGTTGTAGGGCAGCGCCCGCTTCAGGTCACGGGCTCCCCAGTACTTGACGAAGGCGATGTTGGACGGCGCTTGCGCCGTGGCTCGACTCAACTCCCTCGCTCCCGACGTAGCCCCTGGGCTCCGATACGAACCGGGTACCGGGGAAGGTCCTTGAGGAAGGTCCAGCGATCGATCTCCTCAGCCGAAGGGTGGTAAACCAGCAACGAGCCGGCACCCTGTCCGGTGAGCGCTCCAGCGCCTGAAATCTTGGCCGCGCCGCCGCGCTCTTCGATCTGGCGCACCAGCTCTTCGGCCGCTTCGGGAACCACGCCCAGCGCGTGCAAGCAAGACTGGTACTGGCGTAGTAGGGCAATCGTGCGCAAGGGATTCTCGCGTTGTCTGGCAAGCTCTTGACGCAGCCCCCAGGTGGCGCGCTCCATGCGGTCGAAGAGATCTTCGAAGCGCAGCGGATCGGCGTCGATCCGTGCCCTGACCGCCGCGACCACCGCACCGGTGGACTCGTTGGGTGTTCCCGAGGAGAACAGGCGCAGTTTGGACAAGAGCGGTGAGCTGGGCTCCAGGGGGTCGAGCTGGACACCGCCGGTCAGGTCGCGTCGCGCCCACACCAGGCCGCCGTGGACTACCGCGGCGCTGTCGATCCCGGAGGGCTGGCCGTGCTGGCGTCGCTCGGCTTCGAGTGAGAGGCGGAGCAACTCCTGAGGGTCGAGGTCGGCGCCGACAAACTGGTGGTAGGCGGCGATGGTGGCCACCGCGGTGGCGGCGGAACTCCCCATGCCGCTGCCCACCGGGAGTTCGGAATCGATGCGCAGGCGGAAGGGGCGGGCCGCTTGGCCGCCTGCTTGCTTCGCCGCCGCTTCGGCGGCCTCACCGAGCGCCACCTTGACCACATGGGCGGGGTCGTCGCCGCGCACCAGGGCGAAGGCGGCGGAGGTGGGATCTTGCTTGTAGTCGATCCAGCGTTGGCGGGCGGCCCGCGCGTAGGCGATCAAGGCATCGAGCTCGACCTCTTCGTGAACCTCAACTTGGGGAAGATCGAGCTCGCAGCGATCGCCGACCGCAAGCGGTGCGAGCTCGGCCGTCAAGCGCAGACCGAGCGCGGCCACCAGCGCCGGTCGGCCATAGACCGCGGCGTGCTCGCCCATCAAGATCACCTTGCCGGGAGTGGTCACGGTGGCCGTTTCGGGTTCGGCACGCGGTTGGCCCGCGGTAGCGGGTCTCGGCTGGGCCAGGCTTACTGGGGACTCGCCTTCGCCAGCCGTCCTGGGGCCGCGCCCCAACCGTTCGTGGGCGCTGGCCAGATCTTGCGAGGTGAAGGCCGCCATCAGCGAGATCTCGGCCGCCAATACGGTACCGCCCAACACCTCCGCCAGCCGCATCACCGCCTCTCCCGGTCGCTGCGAGTCGGGGCGAATACCGAGCAGCGCCAAGGCTTCGGCCTGGGTCTCCAACCCGGTACCTCCGCCCACCGCGGCGAGCGGTAGGTCGGGCAGGAAGATCGCGGCATAGAGGGCGCCGTTGTCCCTCTCCTCCAGGTTGGTGACGCCCATCGAGGCACCGACCACGTGCGCTAGATCTTGGCCGGTGGCGAGAAAGAAAGCGGCGGTGGGGTTGGCCATGTGGGCGTTGTAGCCCAGCGAACCGGCGGCGATCGAGCCCAACAGGTTCTTGCGATACTGAACCTCGACCACCTGCTTGGCGGTGGTTTTCAAGTAGCGCTTCAAGACCGGCTCTTCGATCACCACTTCGGCGTGGATGCGCTTGCCGCGGCCTTCCTGGAAGTTGATCGCCGAGGGCTTTTTGTCGACGCAATAGTTGCCCGATAGGGCGATGCAGCGCACCCCGGTGGCCGGCTCGATCAGCTGGCTGACGATGCGGTCGCAGGCGATGGTCGCCATGTTCATCCCCATCGCGTCGCCGCAGTCGAAACGAAAGCGCAAGAAGACAGTGCTGCCGAAGGCGAAGGGACGGATATCGCGCAGCCTCAGGTAGCGGCTGGTCCCTTCGGCTACGCGGCGGATCTCTTCTTCGTTCTCGACCACCCAGCGAATCAGCTCGCGGCTTTGCCCGACGCCCGAGGTCGCGAAGACCGGGGCGCGGGTCATCCCGGCGTCTTCCACGTAGGTGCGGGCTCCGCCCGCTTGGCGAATGGCGGCGCAGCCTCGGCTGATGCTGGCGATCAAGGCGCCCTCGGTGGTGGCCAACGGCACGTAGAC
>QIHU01000004.1 GCA_003231035.1 Acidobacteriota bacterium | reverse complement strand
CATGTGGTTGAGCTCGCCCGCGGGGTGATCGCCGAGGCCTTCTCAAGCGCGGTCATCACCCCCGGCGCCACCACCACCGACGACGTCGCCTGGTATATCCGCCAACGGTTCAGCGAGCTGGAACTTCCGATCTGGTTTCAGCCCTACGTCAACGCGCAACGGCGGGGGCTCGCCTGTGAGGCCGACGACCCCTTCTGTGGCACCGGCGGCGTTATCCAGCCGGGCGACGTGCTGCATACCGATGTCGGGATCTGCTACTTGCGTCTGTGTACCGACACCCAAGAGATGGGCTACGTCTTGCGTCCAGGCGAGTCGGCCGTGCCCGCGGACTTGCGCCAGGCATTGGCCATCGGTAACCGCTGGCAAGATCTCCTCACCGCCGAGTTCGTGACCGGTCGCACCGGCAATCAGATTCTCGCCGCCGCGCTGCGCGCCGCCGAAGCGGAGGAGATCCAGTCGAGCGTCTACACCCACCCCCTCGGTTTCTTCGGCCACGCACCGGGACCGACGATCGGCATGTGGGACAACCAAGGCGACACCCCGGTACGGGGGGACTGGAAGCTATACCCTTCGACCGGCTACGCCATCGAGGGCAACATCAAGGCCCCGCTGGCGAGCTGGGACGGTCAGCTGATCCAGATCAAGCTGGAGCAGAGTGCCCTCTTCGATGGCAACACCGTGATCTACCTGGCCGGCCGGCAGACCCGCTGGCACGTCATCGGGTAAGGCAACCCCCCCTGCGCAATGCAAGAGACCGAGTTTCGAGTCGGCGAATGGCTCGTCCACCCTGAACTCAACACCTTGAGCCGCGACGGCGAAGAGCGCCGCGTGGGACCGAAGGTGATGGCCGTCTTGGGCTGCCTGGTCGAGCGTGGTGGCGGTGTGGTGGGCAAGCAGGAGTTGGTCGATCAGGTTTGGCAGGGTGCCTTCACCTCGGACGAAGCGGTGGCTACGGTGCTCTACGAGCTGCCCAAGGCACTGGGTGACGATGCCCGCCAGCCGCGCTATGTCGAGACCATTCGCGGCTGCGAGCGTGGGAGTGCACTCCTTGTCGTCTCTCTTCACGCTCCGGCGCAACTCACCCTTCGGGTTCAAACAATCACCTCCGCTTTGTGAAGAGAGCCGATCCGTGCCCTCCCACGGTCCGTGCCCGCGGCCTTAGGCCACTGCGCGGGAGACTCGAACTCTTGGGTGGAGTGTTTTTTCGTCCTCGCGCCTCGCTATGCTCGCCTCTCGGTGCCGCGGTCCGATAGGAACGGCCGTTGGCTCGCCGCTTCGCGTCTCGGGCAGCCTTAACGCACCCGGGACAACAACTTCTCCGAACCTATCAACCGGCTGTAGGCGACGCCTACGTGGTACCAATGCAGCATGCCCGCCTCGCGGAGGGCCCGAGACCACCAGCCTAGGCCACCTCGTTTCGGGGGCGCGGCGACCGCGGGGCAGGTCGAGATTACCATTCCCAGGCCGCGGGCCAGGGCCGCGGTTCTGGCTAGGTGGAGAGGGTCCGAGACCACCAGCAGACGCCGCCAGCCGCACTCGCGTAGCTTTTCGCGGACGAAGAAGAGATTTTCCAGGGTGTGGCGGCTGCGATCCTCGGCCACCACGGCCGAGGCGGGGGCGCCTTGGGCTTCTAGATATTCCTTACCGACTACGGCCTCGCTGCGCACCGCGCTTCCGGTCAGTCCTCCGGCGACAATGAGATGATCGGCCAGCCCTTCCCGCCAGAGGGCTAGTCCGTGGTCGAGGCGCGCGCGAAAGACGGCCCCGAGCTGGTCGGAGTCGAGGCTACGGCCGAGGATCAAGACGGCGTCGCCCGAGCGCCTGTCATCTCGCGCGGCGACTTGAAGCACTTGGCGCAGACGCCAGAGGATCGGTAGACCGAGTCCAGCGATCGCCGTCACAACCGCGAGCAATAGAGAAGCCACCGCGCCGGGGCCTAGGTATTCTTTCCAGCTCTGAGACGCGGGGCGCGGCATGGCAGCGCACAGTATAGAGAGAATCGACTGCCGAGAGAGGTTCTAGCCGCGCTACACTCAGCCACTATGCTGGACACCCATCGCCCCCGCGACTTCTCTTCTCGACAAAGGCTGAAAGGGTGGTCCCTATGCCGCTGAGCGAAGCGACCGCGGTCACCCGATTGCTGCGCGACTGGCGACGCGGTGACGAGACGGCTCTCGAAGAGTTGACGCCGTTGATCTATGACGAGCTGCGGCGGCTGGCGCACCACATGATGCGCTCGGAGCAACCGGGCCATCTGTTGCAAACCACCGCGCTGGTGCACGAGGCTTACTTGCGCCTGGTCGAGATTCGCGCCGACTGTGACGATCGCGGCCACTTCTACCGCATCGCGGCTCGCCAGATGCGGCGCGTCTTGGTCGACTACGCCCGCCGACGGCTGGCGGCGAAGCGCGGTGGTGGCGAGGTAGCTCTTTCTCTCGACTCGATCGAACTCGCCGATGGCTCGGGCTTTGAAATCCTCGCCCTCGACGAAGCCCTGCGCACCTTGGCGCGGGTCGACCAGCGTAAGGCACAAATCATCGAGCTGCGCTCCTTCGGTGGCCTGACAATCACTGAAACGGCGGAAGCCCTCGGGATTTCTCACGCCACCGTTGAACGCGACCTCAAACTGGCCAAGGCCTGGTTGCGCCGGGCCCTCAGCATCCAGTCGACCTCTTGATGCCAGGCTGATGGATCCCACACCTAGTTCCGCACGCTGGAAAGAAATCGAAGAGGTCTTTCACGCGGCTCTGGAGCAGCCCGAGGCAAAGCGGGTAGGCTGGCTCGACCACCGTTGCGGCGAAGACGCGGAGTTACGCCAAGAGATCGACTCCCTCCTCCACTTCAGTGGCTCGGATGAGACCCAGGTTCAGGGCGCCGTGGCCGATACCGCCAAGGCGCTCCTCAACGAGCTATCGCATGTCGGTCAGGGCAAACGGCTAGGTGCCTATCGACTGCTCAAGATCATCGGTCGTGGCGGCCTCTCGACCGTCTACCTCGCCGAACGGGCGGACGATGAATACCGCATGCGGGTGGCGATCAAAATCGTGCGCTCGGGGCTCGACGACAAAGTGTTACTCGGTCGACTGCTGCAAGAGCGGCAAATCTTGGCGGCGCTCGACCATCCCAACATTGCCCGCCTGCTCGACGGCGGCACCACCGAAGAGGGAATGCCCTATTTTGTGATGGAGCACATCGAAGGCGAGGATCTGGAGAGCTATTGTGCCAACAATCAGCTGACCCTGCGCCAGCGCCTGCGCCTGTTCAGTCAGCTCTGCTCCGCCGTCGACTACGCCCACCGCAACCTGATCATCCATCGCGACATCAAGCCGGGCAACATCCTGGTGACCGCGCAGGGCCTCCCCAAGCTCCTCGACTTCGGCATCGCCAAGTTGCTCGAACCGGGTCAGTCGCTCACCGCGTCGGCGCCCACCGTGACCGGCATGCAGATGTTGACCCCGCTCTTCGCCAGCCCTGAGCAAGTTCGAGGCGAGATCCTGAGTACGGCGACCGATATCTATTCGCTGGGCGTCCTGTTGTATCGGCTGCTGACCAACCACCATCCCTACCAGCCGGCCTCGGCCAGTCCGACCGATCTGGCCGCCGCCATCTGCGCCACCCGGCCGGCGCGGCCGAGTTCGAGAGTCGGGGCCACAACGGGGCAGCTGGCCGCGGCGGGATTGCCGGCGGGGAAGAACTCGCTACGGAGGCTCTTGCGGGGCGACCTGGATACGATCGTCCTCAAGGCGCTGCGCAAGGAGCCCTCGCGCCGATACACATCGGCGCAACGACTGGCCGACGATCTGGATCGCCATTTGCGCGGCCTACCGGTCCACGCGCGACCGGATACCCTCCCCTACCGCACTCGTAAGTTCTTACGCCGCCATCGCTGGGCGGTCGCCACCGCCGCCGGCATCTCTTTGATCACCCTCTTCTACACCTGGAGGCTCACCGCGGAGCGCGACCGGGCCCAGCTCGAAGCGGTCAAGGCGGAGCAGGTGGCCCACGCCATGATGGAGATGTTCGAAGTCTCGGATCCAGACCAGTCGCGTGGAGCCACGGTCACCGCGCGCGAACTCCTCGAAAGCGGTGCCAAGGAGGTCCGCGAGAGTCTCTCCGACCAGCCCCAAGTGCAGGCCGCGATGTTGACGACCATCGGCCGGATCTTCAGAAAGTTGCAGCTTCCGGCGCAAGCTCGGCCCTTGCTCGAAGAATCGCTGTGGTTGCAGCGGCAAGAGTCCGGCGACGAGGTCAACCTGGCCCAGACGCTCAACACCTTGGGCCACCTGCTGTACGAACAGGGTGAGTTCGGGCAAGCCCTCAAGCTGGTTCTCGAAGCCTTGCAGCTGCGCCGAGACCATCTCGGAGAGGAGCACAACGACACTCTAGACAGTTTCAACAATCGCAACGCGATCCTCGACGGCCTTGGTGAGTACGCCAGGGCCGAACGAGGGCACCGCCACCTCCTGCGCCTGCGCCGCAAGGTCCTCGGCCCTAACCACGAAGATGTCGCCACCAGCTTGGGCAATCTCGCCAGTACCCTGGAAGCCCAAGAGAGGCTTGTCGAGGCGGAGTCCTACTACCACCAAGCCTTGAAGATCAAGCGTGCCCACTTCGGCGAGCTTCACTTGGAGACGGCGCTCACTTTGGGAAACCTCGGCAATCTTCAACAGCAGACTGGAGAGATCGCAGCGGCGCAAGAGAGCTTCCAGGAAGCCCTCTACATCAACCGCCGGATCCTGGGCGAGAACTCCCGCGATGTCGCCATCCTCTCGCGACGTGTCGCCCTCTTGGCGGCTCAGCAAGGGCAAATCGGTGAGGCGGTGCAATGGCTCCTCGAGGCGATTGTGATCTTCGATCAAATGGAGACCGAGGAGCCTGTCTGGCGTAGCGTCCTGCGCAACGAAACGGCCCAGTTGCTGTTGGATCAAGGGCGCGCCAGCGAGGCCGAACCGCTCCTGCGTGCCTCGGTCGCCATCGTGGAGGAAGCCCTGCCCGGGGAACCGAGGCGTTTGGGGGAGGCCCACAGCCTGCTAGGCGCCTGCCTGGCGGTTCTGGGCAACCGCGAGGAGGGCGAGCCGCTCCTCCTCCTGGGCCTGGCCGAACTGACGGCCGGGGTCGGTGCCGAGGATCCCCGAACCCAGCAGGCGCGCCAGCGACTAGATCACCTCGGGCCGTAGTTTAGGGGGGCTAGGCGCCCCCCTCGACGCGAAAAAACGCGGTTTCTCGCGCCTCACCCCCGTCCATCGGCTTCGCCGGCTCACCCGTTCGGGCTCGCTGCGGGATGCTGAAGTGTTTCTTCAGCACCCTGCTCGCGCCCAACCATGGACACTGTCAGGGAGGAGGATCGGCCCAACGCTTGATCTTGATGCCTCCGCTCCTGGATACCACACTGGCTTCTGGCGTCTTGAGTATCGAGTAGATCGGGCTCTTCAGGGTGCATTGCGAAGAAGCCACCGCCTGAAAGGAGAACGAACCGAAGGCATCGGAGTAGGCAAAAGCCGTGGTCGGTTCCTGCTCGGTCAAGTTGACGCTGGTGGCCCTTGACTTCGGGAGTGGAGTCGGAGAAACCGGCGAGACCCCGCCCAGCTCCCCCGTGGTCGCCAAGAAAGTACCCATTCCCACCATCCTGGCGCGCATTGGAGCCGGAGATGAAGTGGTGGGGGACGACTGATCGGCCCCATCGATCTCAGCCTTGCCGCCCAGGATGGACATCTCGGCATTGAGCGCCTGGTTGACCTGGAGAATGGTCTCCCCGTTCACCTCCAAACCGAAATCGAGGTCCGTTTCCGCGACCGCCTCGAACCCCGAGGCCAGCACTTGAGCTTCCGCGATCGCGCAGCCATGATACGCGAGGTTTGTCACCACGGTTCCAGGACAGTTGGCGCAGCTGACCCCACCTTGCACACAACGAATCTCATTGGTCAGCGCCGATCGGCCGGTGCGCACTCGCTGGGTGAGGACCCCATGGTTACCCCCTAGGCTGCGCGCTTGCCCCGTGTAGCAGAGACTTGCCCCGGCGCTTCCTCCCGCGAACTCCCATTGATCCGGGGCAGGGGCGAGGGCAGAGGACTGCCACTCCGACTCCCAGTAGCCTTGATCGATCGGCACCACGGTCAACCAGGCATAGGCGCAACTCTTGCCTGTACTGGAGGTAATTCCGAGCCGATAAAGCTGGCCAAAGAGGGTAGAGATGTCCGGCGCGAGATCCGCTCTAGTAGCGCGCAGTCTCTCCAGTTTCTTGACCATGTCGCAATCTCCCCCACTACCCAGCGCGGCGTAGAGATCCTCGGTGACCAAGAGACCGGAAGTGCTCACTCCAGCGAGCGGGTAGTAGCTGCATCCGCCACCCCGCGGACAGTCGTAGAGAATCGAGAAGGGAAAGGGCGCCATCACCTCCTGCCCCGAAGAATCGTAGACGGTGATCCAATAGCGAATGTCTCGAATCTCCGCTCCAGCCATCACTCCCGGCAGGACCACCACTGGGTCTGCGAGTGTCGTAGGCGGAGTTGTGGCGAAAGGAACCGCGGGAATCGCCTCTGCCTTGAAGGGAGCCACCTTCTGCTGGCCCAATAGACCTCCCGGCTGGGAGAGCGAGACGGAAAAGGTCCCTCCCAACTCAGGAGTGGCGGCCAGCTGGATCACGAGGTCTGTCCCGGTGATATCCAGGCTCAGCACCGTCGCCTGTTCTTCCGTCTTGACCGGACAGGCTCCGCTCCCAGGGAGAGCGGCTAAAGCAGGGTACGGCAGCAGCAATAGACATAACAACGCCCACTCCAACGGCTGGGGGTAGCCGGTTTGGCATCTCATCTCGTCTCCTTTCAACCGGGTCGCCAGAGGGTTCCCGGGCCTCGCGCAAGCCAAGAGCTGACAGCGCAAGGTTCCATGGCGCAGACCGTGGCCTAATCCCCTCAAGAATTATTGTTCTTTTTGGCCCCGCCCGCGCGGCTCCGCGCCCATTTACTCAAGTACCTTGATCATCGACTCGATATGCGCCCGTTCGAGAAAGGCCAAGGTTTCTCCAATTTCGACCACATCGCCGTACATGCGCTGGATATCGACTAGGCCCGCGCGCAGCACTTCGCAATGCCGGTCCCCCACGCAGTCGCGAGGCACTTGCACCTTCCAACCGCCCTGCGCCGCGTCCGCCGCCGTCGCGCGGAGGGCATCGCTGGCCATGCAGCCCACCAGCACCACGGTGTCGATCTCCAACTCACCGAGGCAAGCGGCCAACTGAGTGCGGTGGAAAGCGCTCGAACCGTCGGTCTCAAACACCGGCTCACCATGCTCTGGCGCCAACCGGGGGTCGACCGCCGACAGCTCGCTTCCGAGAAAGAGTGCGGCGAGAGCCGGTCTCTTGCGGACCAGCAGACTGGTTTCTTCACCTGCTTCCTCACCTGAGGGGCGGCCTCGGACGCAGTGGAGGACAGGAACCGCCACCCGTCGGGCGGCGGCGATCAACCGTCGCGCCGCCCGTAGCGCGGTGCCGAGATCAGCGCCCAGAGGGGAGTTAGGATCGGTGAAGGCGCGCTGGCAACCGACCACCAAGATCGCGGGCGCGCCGCCGTACCCCGCCTCTCCGACTTCGTCGCTCAGCCGCAGTTCGTCCAATTCCTCGGCCAACTCCCGCGCCCAGGCCTCCGCTTGAAGAAACTCGTGATTTGCACTACCTACTTGAGTATCGTCGTTCATCGAGCGACGATTATCTCAGGCTTGGGGGTGGAGCGGGCTGGGATAGCATTGCGGCCGGCGAGGTAGACCAACATGCGGTACAAACGATCTTCCCAAATCATCACCACGTACGTCGTGTCGTTGCTCGTGGCGATTGGCCTGCTGGTGATGTGGGTCATCTACGTGGTGCGCTCGGGTTCCAGGATCGACGATCTGGCCAGCCGTCTCGGCCGCTCTCCGGGCAGCGTTCACTGGTGGGTGCTGACCCTGGGATGCATCATGTTGACCGTGCTGATCCTGGGCTTGACCCACCAGTTGGCACAGACCTTCGCCGCCCGCCGCTACTCGCAGAAGCAAGAAGAGTTCGTCGCCAACATCACCCACGAAATGAAGTCGCCGATCGCCGCGATCCAGCTGCACGCCCAGACCCTGCAACAAACTGACCTTTCGCCCGCCGACCATACACGGTCGGTGGGCTTCGTCCTGCAACAGGCCGAACGCATGAGTCGGCTGGTCGACAACGTCTTGGAGAGCAGCCGGCTGGTGAGCCGCAAGCGGCACCTCGACCTTAAGTCCATCGCGCTCGACGCCTTCTTCGAGCCCTACTTCGCCGAAACACGGCTGCGAGTCGCGAGTCACGGCGTACGCCTCAAGACCCACTTGAGCACCCGCTGCGAGGTGATGGCCACCGCCGACGCTCTGCGCCGAGTGATGGACAACTTGATCGACAACGCGACCCACTTCTCGGCGC
>QIHU01000462.1 GCA_003231035.1 Acidobacteriota bacterium | reverse complement strand
TCGATAGGTCGGCACCCTCATTGGTTCTGCGACTGGTAGTAGGTGCCCACTTCCAATTCGATGTTGGGTTCTTCGTCGAAGTAAATGGGGAGTGACTGAGTAAACCAACCTCCCTGCTTCTGGAGCTGGAAATGAATGTGCGAATTGCACTCGGTCCAGCCGGTGTTGCCCGACCAGCCGAGGAACTGGCCGCGATTGACCCACTGGTTTACGTAGACGTAGACCGCCTGGTAGCCCAGGTGGAGGTAGAGGGTGGATTTGCCGTCGAAGTGCTTGATCACCACGTAGTTGGCGTCGTTGACCCGCTCCTGTCCCCCGCACGCATTGCCGTTCTTTTTGATGTGGGTGACCCACCCATAGTTGGCGGCGTAGACCGCCGTCCTCTCAGGCAGGGCGAAGTCGTAGGCATAGTGCATCGAACCCGTATGAGAAAAGGACCCGTTCCAGTTCTGGGTCACCGAGTAGGACCGGCCAGCCTTCCACGGCAGCCTGTAGCCGGCCTCGGCCGAGGTCGAAACTAAGCTGGATAGGAGAAGAGTTAGGGCCACGGCCGCGAGCACTAAGTGACGATGGGTCGAGTTACGATGCATGGGGTTGTACCTCCTGGTAGGGCTCCAACCACCGTCGTTCCTACCGCGCTTCGGTTGGGTTCTGGCGTGTCCAAGGCGAAGCGGCTGCTAGTCGCGGCGGCGGCGCTGGAGCGGTTTGCGCTTGGGTAAGCGCAAGAGGGCGGCAAAACGACTCATCGCGGGCAAGCAATAGCCTAGCCCTGATAGACCCTCAAGGAGGGGGCGGCGTGCCGCGATAGCGCGCGGCGAACTCTGGACGCCGCCATTCATCGTAGAGCCGGACCAGCTCTTGGGTGGCAAGGATCGCTAGCCGGTGCGTTTCGCCACGCCGACGTTGAATAACGGGATGAGCGGCAAGGAGGAGCGGTTCGGCTTCCTCGTAGCGCCCCTGGTCCACCAGGCAGGAGCCCAGGGCACGCTCGGCCGCGGCAGTGCGCAGAGTACCCTGCTGGCTTCGATATCCTTCGAGGGCCTCTCTGAGGAGCGGCTCGGCCTCGGCCGGTTTTCCCTGGTCGAGTAGCACAAGACCGAGCTGCGACTGCCCATAGTGGAAGATGGGGTGGCCGGGAGAGAGCTGCCTTGCCAAGGCGAGGCCTCCGCGAGCTTGCTTCTCGGCCTCCGCGAGTTTCTCCTGAAGGCGCAAGCAAGCGGCGAGATTCAACTGCATGGTGGCCGCTTCGGAGAGCGCGGTCGAGGGCAAGCGTCCTTGCCATTGGATCGCTTCCAGAAAACTGAGTTCAGCGGCCGCGTAGTCGCCCTGGGCGAAGTGCAGGGTGGCCAGGTTGTTAAACGCTCTGGCGATCGAGAGCGAGTCGCGCGGCTGCTCGCCGAGCAACCGATCCAGGACCTGACGATAGAGAGGCTCGGCGTTGGCGAAGTCTCTCTTGGCGCGCAAGAGGGCGGCCAGGTTTAACATCGTGGCGGTCACCATCGCATCTTCTTCGCCCAAGGCCGCTACCCCTTTGCGCCAAGCCGAACGCAGCAGAGGCTCCGCCTCGTCGTAGCGCTCGAGGTGGTGGAGCGCCAAGCCGAGATTACCCTCGGTTCGTGCCACGGAGGGCTCCGCCTCGTCGAGCAAACCGAGTTTGCGGCTGAGCAAGGCTCGCAGTAGCACCTCGGCGTCGGCGTAGCGACCCTGATCGAAGACGACCATGGCGACCTCTTCGAGTGAGTCGAGTGTCTTCGGATGGTGCTCGCCATAGAGTTGGCGGTGGATTGCAAGCGCCTGGCGCAGTAGGCTCTCACCGGCCGCGGGTTGTCCCAGGCTCTGGCGCAGCCTAGCCAGTTCTCCTAGGCTTTCGGCGACCTCTTGGTGCGAAGAGCCCCACTGCTGTCGGCGCAGGCGCAACGCCTCTTCGAGTAGGGGCGCGGAGGAGTTGTGGAGGCCTAAGGAGTGATACCCCCTGCCGATCACCATCATCAAGTCGGCGCGCAGCTCGGGAACGTTGCCGAGCTGGCTCGCGATGCGATTGGCGCCCCTATCGAGTATCTGGCGAGCCAAGGGACTGGATCCCGGCAGCTTCTCCTTTGTCGGAAAGTCGAAGAGTCCCACCAGAAAGCTGGCTACCTTGTCTGCCCGGACCCGTTCCTGCGCGGCCTGGTGTTGGCGCCTGATGCGATCGGTGGCGAAGGCGAGGAGGACCAGGAAGATAGCCACTGCCGCTACCAGGCGGGCGGGATTGCGACGGATGAACTTGCCGGCGCGGTAGCCCCAAGTGGGTTTCCGTGCCTGGATTGGAAGGCCGCTGAGATGGTGTCGAATGTCGGCGGCGAGGAGCGCGACGGACTCGTATCGTCGCCGTGGATCGGCATGCATGGCAGTGGTGACGATGGTGTCGAGATCACCGTGCAGCCGGCGAGCGAGGCTCTCTGCCGAAAGTTGGGCTCCTAGAGTTTCATCGCCATCAGGGCCCGCATCGCGCGGCCGCAATACCACCGCGCTGGGCAGCTCCGTTCTTTCCGCGTGCGCGGTGGCCTGGCCGTTGCCGTGAGCCGGCTGAGGTCGCTGGCCGGTCAACAGTTCGTAGAGCAGGACGCCCAAAGAGTAGATGTCACAGGCGGTCGTCGCTCCCTCGCCCGCCAGTTGTTCCGGGCTGGCGTAGGCGGGAGTCAGAGGTCGCAAGCCTTGTGCCGTGAGAGTCTCGTCGGCCAGAGGGCCCCCATCGAGAACCTTGGCGATACCGAAGTCGAGGAGCTTCGGTTCTCCACCTGCCTTGACCAAGATGTTCGACGGTTTGAGGTCGCGGTGGACCACGAGGTGGCGGTGAGCGTACTCGACCGCCGAGCAAACACTCAGAATCAGCCGCAGACGGGCGTCGAGATTCAATTCCTCCTGGGCGCAGTATTCGTCGATCCGGCGACCGTCCACGTACTCCATGACCAGGTATGGCAAATGGTCGGGGGTCGCCCCTCCTCCGTAGAGGTCGGCGATGTGCGGATGGTCGAAGTCGGCGAGGATTTGCCGCTCGATCTGGAAGCGGCGGATGATCGCGTCCGTGTCCATGCCGCGCTTGAGCACCTTGATAGCCACTTGACGCTCGAACTGGCCGTCCGCCCTCTGCGCCAGGTAGACCCGACCGCAGCCTCCCTGGCCGATCGCTTCGACGAGGCGGTAGGCGCCGATCCGGTCGCCGCGTTGGAAGGGTTCGGCTGCTTCTTGCGTGAGCTCGCGCAACGAATCTTCGAACGGATGCAGGATGCCGGTATCCACGAACAGGAGGGCCTCCACCTCCTTGCGCAGTTCGAGACTGAAACCACAGACCTCGGCGACGAATCGGGCGCGATGCCGCGGCGGCTTGGTTAGCGCGCGGCGCAGGATCTGGTTGGCGCTCTGGCGTCTGTATGCGGACTGATCCACTAGCTTTACACCCTCGTTCAAAATGCAAGATCGAGGTATGCAAATCTTGTTCCGGTCAGCCTTGCTGTAACCTCGGCGGGAAGTGGAAACAAGAGAGCCCGGGCCGCTTCCTGGCGCCCCGGGCTCGATGTGCTGGCTGTGTAGTGGTGAGACTAGCCGTCGGTGCCAGGCGTCGCCGGCTCGGCGACCGGTGCGTCAGGCTTGACGATCTCGAGCAACTCGACCTCAAAGACGAGAACGGCGCCGCCCGGGATGGCCGGAGGGGAGCCTCGGTCGCCGTAGGCGAGCTCCGGCGGGCAGACCAACTTGGCCTTGCCGCCGACTTTCATCTTCTGAACACCCTCGGTCCAGCAGCCGATCACCTGGTTGAGCGGGAACTTCGCCGGCTCTCCACGATCGACCGAGCTGTCAAAGACGGTGCCGTCGCGCAGGGTGCCGTGGTAGTGGACACTGACCGTGTCGCTGGCCGCCGGACTCTCGCCGGTACCGGGAGTCATCTCGCCGTAGAGCATGCCGGACTCGGTCTTGGTGAGACCGTCCTGGCCTTCCATCGAGGTGATGAACTTGGCCGCTTCTTCCTTCTCGAGCGCCATCGCCGCTTCGGCCCGCTTCTGGGCGAAAGCTTGCAGCTTGGGGCCGTACTCTTGGAGGCTCACTTTCTCGTCGCGCTTCAACGAGCCATCGGTGAGACCTTCCACCACGAAGACGAGCTCCTCTTCGCTGAAGTTGAGTTGACCGAAGTTCTGCGCCACCGCGAGGCCGACTGCATAGAGAATCTTCTGGTCTTCAGTTTCAAGCTCGACCGCCGCGGCCGGCTCCGTAGTCGCCGCGCAGGCGAGCATGGTCGCCGTCAGGCCGAGGGCGGATAACATGGACATTGCAGCTTTCATCGAACGAACTCCTTTTTCCGTGGCACCTGGTTCGGGCTGGTATCGGGATGAATCAAGAGGGCCGGAAGGCCCTCGGTTCTGTAGGAGGGGGGACCATACCAGGGCTCTGAGAGCGCTAGCAACCTATGGGCGGTTCGTCTATCCTCCAGGACGAACCCGATACCGACTAGGAGATCCGCGTAGCATGGAAACCAACATCGCCTCAATGTCGAATGGGGACAGCGTGGTTGAGCCGACAAGGGCGTCAACGCGGCAGCGTCATGATTGGACGGATGGTGAGATCGCGGCCCTCTATTCTCAATCGCTACCCGACCTCTTGTTCTCGGCGCAGACGGTGCATCGTCAACACCATGACCCGACTCAGGTGCAGTTGTGTACCTTGTTGTCGGTCAAGACGGGAGGCTGCCCGGAGGACTGTGCCTACTGTCCGCAAAGCGCCCGCTACTCGACTGGGGTCGAGCACCAAGCACTGATGGATGTCGAGCAGGTCCTCAGCGCCGCTCGGGTGGCCCAAGAAGGGGGCTCCACCCGCTTTTGCATGGGCGCGGCCTGGCGCGAGGTGCGCGACGGTGAGGAGTTCGACCGGGTTTTGGAGATGGTGCGCGGGGTGGGAGCGCTGGGAATGGAGGTCTGTTGCACCCTCGGCATGCTGAGCGATGGGCAGGCCGAGCGCTTGGCCGAGGCCGGTTTGACCGCCTACAACCACAATCTCGATACCGGGCCGGAGTATTACGACCGGGTGATCTCGACCCGCTCCTTCGACGATCGCTTGCGCACCTTGAAGCGGGCGCGCGATGCCGGCATGACACTGTGTAGCGGCGGCATTCTGGGCATGGGTGAGCGGTTGGAAGACCGGTTGTCGATGCTGGCCGTCTTGGCGAGCCTCGACCCCCACCCAGAGAGTGTGCCGATCAATGCTCTGGTGGCGGTCGAGGGGACGCCGTTGGCCGAGGCCGCGCCGCTCGATCCGTTCGAGGTGGTGCGGATGGTCGCCACCGCGCGACTGGTGCTCCCCACCAGCCGTGTGCGACTGTCGGCGGGGCGCACTCAGATGTCGGACGAGACGCAGGCACTCTGCTTCCTGGCTGGAGCCAACTCGATCTTCACCGGCGAAAAACTTCTCACCACCCCCAACCCTGGCGAGGATCGCGACCGTTCGCTGCTCGCTCGCCT
The DNA here is from genome assembly GCA_003231035.1 of Acidobacteriota bacterium. Classification (GTDB taxonomy): domain Bacteria; phylum Acidobacteriota; class Thermoanaerobaculia; order Multivoradales; family SZUA-115; genus SZUA-115. The sequence goes on along the minus strand of QIHU01000462.1, from coordinate 3,751 downwards.
CGGCCTTTCTCCGGCCGAACTTTGAGTGTCCTGGTGGGTGGTTGAGCGGATGGAGTCTCTGCTCGAAGAGCTGTTCGTGAGGCGTCGACGTCGCCAGCGGCAGGGCTTGGCCCGAGGGCTGGATGCCACCGCCGAAGGGATCGATTTCTGCTCGAATGACTACCTAGGTTTCGCTGCCGACGCCGCCACGGCACGGGCGCTTTGGAAGCGCTGGGAGGGCTGGAAAGGATCGCCCCACGCGGCACCGGCCTCCAGGTTGCTGCGCGGCACCACCACGGCGCATTTGCAGTTGGAGTCGAGGCTAGCGCGCTTCAAAGGGGCCTCGGCCGCCTTACTTTTTGCCACCGGCTATCAGGCCAACCTAGGGCTCCTCACCGCCCTGCTAGGTCCTGAGGACCGAGCGATCTCCGATGCCCTCAACCACGCCAGTTTGATCGATGGACTGCGCCTGTCAGGGTGTCGGAAAGTCATCGTCCCGCACCTTGATCTGGAGGCGATCGAAGCGGCGCTGGCCGCACCGCACCCGACCGGCCGCACCTTCTTGGTCACCGAGTCGCTGTTCAGCATGGACGGGGACACGGCGCCGCTGGAGCGTTATGCCGAGTTAGTGGAGCGCCACAGTGCTCTGCTGATCGTGGACGATGCCCATGCCACCGGTCTCTACGGTGCGCGTGGCTCCGGCTTGGTCGAGGCGTCGGGTGTGGAGGAGCGAACCTTGGCGGTGTCTTCGACCTTTGGCAAGGCTCTCGGTCTCTTCGGTGGCATGGTTAGCGGACCGCGGGCGGTGATCGATCACTTGATAGATCATGCGCGGTCCTTCGTCTTCACCACCGCGCCGCCGCCTCTGCTGCTCGCAGGGGTGGACTTGGCGCTAGACCGGGTAGCGGCTGAGCCCGAACTGCGCCAGCGCGTCGGCGAGCTGTCCGAGCAACTTCGCCGCGCGTTGGTCGACCGTGGATTGGCGCGACCGCTCGGGCGAGGGCCGATCGTGCCGGTCTTACTCGGTGATACTGAGCGGGCTTTGCAAGTGGCGGCGGCGGTGAGCCGTCGCGGGTTCGATGTGCGCGCCGTGCGTCCACCCACCGTTGCAACGGGAACGTCGCGATTGCGGGTCTCAGTCCATGCCTCCCACTCTAAGGCGCAGATCGATCGGCTGGCGGAGGCGATTGGCGACGCGATGAAGGAGGCAGGGTTGTTGGTCGGCCCACTAGCCGCGCCGATTGGGGAGGCTTGCCGGGCCGCTGGGGGGGCACCGTGAGCCTAGTGGTCACCGCGACGGGTACTGAGGTCGGCAAGACAGTGGTCAGCGCCTTACTGTTAGCCCGGTACCGGCAAGCCTCTTACTGGAAACCGGTGGCCAGCGGTGCTTGTGAAGGCAGCGATAGCGAAACCGTGCAGCGGCTGGCGCCGGAGGGGACGAGGATTCTGGAGGAGGGATACTCCTTCGATCCCCCGGTCTCGCCACACTTGGCGGCGCGCTGGGCTGGGGAGTCGATCGAAGTCGAGAGGCTGGTGCCAAAGGGCCGTGAATCGGGCTTGGTGATCGAGGGCATCGGCGGTGTGATGGTTCCGCTGCGCGACGACGGAGTTCTTTTCCTCGACCTGCTGGTGCAGTGGGGACAACCCTGCCTGCTGGTGGCATCGAGCCAACTGGGCACCCTCAATCACACCCTCCTGAGCCTCGCCGCCTTGCGGGCGCAGCGGGTACCGGTGGCTGGAGTGGTCCTCAACGGACCGCCGAACCGCGACAACCGCGAGGCCATTGAGCGCTTCGGGGAGGTCGAGGTCATCGCGGAGCTCCCTGTGCTCGACCCGTTGAACCGTTCGACGGTGACCCAAGCCGCGAGTGGATTCGATACCGCTGGGCAGCTAGCGGGCTTGCTCGATCAAAGCCAAGGAGAGTGCCGATGACCACCGATCCTAGTTGGTTGGACGACGACCGCCGTTTCGTATGGCATCCCTACACCCAGATGAAGACGGCACCGCCGCCGCTACCGGTGGTGCGGGCCGAGGGTGCCTATCTGGAGTTGGCCGACGGTCGCCGCCTGCTCGATGGCATTTCGTCGTGGTGGGTAAACATTCACGGCCACGCTCATCCGCGACTCAACCGAGCGCTGGCCGAGCAGGCCGAGAAGATGGCGCAGGTGATCTTCGCCGGCTTCGCCCACGAGCCCGCGTCGCTTCTGGCTGCCGAATTGGTGAAGCGCACTCCGGCGTCGTTGCAGCGAGTTTTCTATTCAGACGATGGCTCGACCGCGGTCGAAGTGGCCCTCAAGATGGCCTATCAAGGGTGGATCAACCGTGGCGAGACTGGGCGCAATCTCTTCGTCGCCCTAGACCATGCCTACCATGGCGACACCTTCGGGGCGATGGCCGCGGGCGGTGTCGAGGTCTTTCATCATGCTTTCTCAGAACTCTTTTGCACCGTGCGACGGGCGCGAGGGCCCTACGCTGGACACTATCCCGGTGCGCCGGAGCCGCCGGTGCCCTCGCCGACCCTGGAAGAGGTGCTGGCGCGCGAAGGCGAGCGGGTTGCCGCGGTGATCATCGAGCCAATGGTGCAGGGGGCGGGCGGGATGATCGTCTGGCCACCCGAATTCCTACGTCAGGTGCGGACGCTAACCCAAGAGTACGGCATCCCGCTGATCGCGGACGAGGTCTTCACCGGCTTCGGTCGCACGGGTCGTCTGTTCGCCTGCGAGCACGGACCGATCGAGCCGGATCTACTGTGCCTGTCCAAGGGATTGACCGCCGGCTACCTGCCGTTGGCGGTGACCCTGGCCAGTGAGGAGATCTACCAGAATTTCTGGAATGACGACAGGAGCCGGACCTTCTTACTCGTTCACCGGCAACGCCTTGTCGTGTGCTGTGGCGTTGGAGAGCCTAGAGATCTTTGACGACCAGAGGTGCTTGGCCAGGATCGCCGAGCTCGAAACACTCATGACAACTCGGGTGGCACCCTTACGCGACCATCCACGGGTTGCCAACGTGCGTGGTCTTGGAGCCATGGTGGCCATCGAGATCGGGGCGAACGATGGTGGAACAGCCTCCGACAACGGGTACCTAGAACCTGTTGGCCCCTGGCTCTACGAGCAATTCCTGCGCCGCGGATTGCTGCTGCGCCCCTTGGGCAACATCATCTATTTTCTACCGCCTTACGTGGTAACCGACGGAGAGTGTCACCAGGTCTTCGATGCCATCGAAGAGGTGCTTGGAGAACTGGAAAGCCATCAGTTCTAGCCGGTAACTCGTTGTAGCCAGTCGCCGAAACGAGGGGTGAGGCGGCGGGTCCAGGCTAGGAAGCGCATCATGGGAGGGAGGGGCATCATGGGAGGGAGGGTGACTAGGCTTTGGTTTCGTTCGATGGCTCGCAGCGCCTTGTGGGCGACCTCTTCCGCGGTCAAGGTTCGCACTAGCCAGCGGGCTAGCCTAGGCAGATCGCTGTTGGGATCGAGTTTGGCCTTTTCGATGAAGGGGGTCTCGACAACGCCGGGGCAGATCCAGCTGACGCCGACTCCGCGGTCGAACACTTCAAGGCGTAGCGCGGCGAGATATTGATTCGAGGCGGCTTTGGAGGCGCAGTACGCCGAGCCGCCCTTGTGGGGGATCAACGCCGCGGAGGAGGTCATTCCCAGGACGTGTGCCGGCGCCGCCGCCAGAAGGTGCGGCAGAGCATGGCGGACGGTGCGAGTGAGGCCGAGGTAGTTGACGCGAATGGTGGTCTCGGCATGGTCCGCGGGCTGTTCCTCGA
>QIHU01000427.1 GCA_003231035.1 Acidobacteriota bacterium | reverse complement strand
GGCTGCCGGTGGATGCCGAGTTCGAGCGCGATCTGCGCCGCCACTTGGAACGCTTCCGCATGGCCGGCTACGACCTGGAGGTCGACGGCCCACGGCCGGTGGCGCTCGAACTGGCCCTCTTCGTCTGCATCGCTCCCGGCCATGAGCGCTCCGCCGTCGCCCGCGAGGTGCTGGCCGTCCTTTCCAACCGCGACCTGCCCGGCGGCCGTCGCGGCTTCTTCCATCCTGACAACCTGAGCCCGATTCTCGCCGCGGTGCGCGAGATCGACGGCGTGGTTTCGGTCACCGCCAAGCGTTTCCAGCGCTGGGGCCAAGAAGAGGACGGCGAACTGGCCGTGGACTCGCTGAACAAGGGCGTGCTCAAGGTCGAACGGCTGGAAATCGTCCGCCTCGACAACGATCCTAGCTTGCAGGAAAACGGTCTCCTCGAAGTGGCACTCGGCCTCTCGGAAGGGGCAGCGGGAGGCGCGCCAGGATGAGCGCTCTCGACAAACTCAAGACCGCCTGCACCTGCTGCGACGGCCTCTCGGTGCTGACCCCGGCCGAGATTTTCAACCGGCCCGGCCTGGCGCAACTCGCCTACCGGGTGGGCAACCACGCCCTGTTCAAACAGACGATGCTCGCCCGCATCTCCACCCGGCCCGCCCTCTCGGCGCTGACCACCCGTGAAGACGACGATCTGACCATCGCCCTGCTCGACGGCTGGGCGACCGTGCTCGACGTGCTCACCTTCTACAACGAGCGCCACGCCCACGAGGGCTTCTTGCGCACCGCCGTCGAGCGCCGCTCGCTGCTCGAGTTGGCGCGCCTCATCGGCTACGAGCTGCGCCCCGGGGTGGCGGCCTCGGTCGATCTGGCCTTCACCATCGATGGCGGTCCTGGTTCTCCAGGCGAAGTGGTCATCCCGATCGGTGCCCGCGCCCAGAGCTTGCCCGGCCAGGACGAATTACCGCAGCCCTTCGAGACGATCGAGGAGTTCACCGGCCACGCCGAGTGGAACGCGCTGCGCCCCCGGCGCTTCCGGCCGCAGAGCTTCGCCTTGACGACCCGCGACTTCTATCTGGAAGGCAGCGGTCTCGGTCTGGCGGCGGGCGATTGGTTGCTGTTGCGCGCTGACGAAGGGGGCGAGGAAGTCGGCCTCCCGGTGCGCATCGAAGCGGTCGAGGAGCGGACCTTCGGACGGGTCGTGGACGGCGATGTGCGGGAGTTGACCCAGGTCACGCTGGCTGGGCAATCGGGCGGCGGAGGCTCGGGCGGCGGTGTCGGCGGCTTCGACTTTGGCCTCACGGATCTCAATTTCGGCGCCGTGGCCCCCCTGCCATCGATTCTCGCGAATCACCTCGCCGAGGCCGCGGTGTCGGCGAAGGTAGTTCTCTGGTACGAGCAACTGTCGGGACTCGGTTTCGGCGGTGTGGCCCGGCTCGCCAACGCTGGCCCGCCGCCGTTGCCGCCCGCCTCGGACGGCCCCGGCCTCTATGCCTTCGCGGTCGATGCGGCACCCTTCGGTCACAATGCCCCGCGCCATCGCAGCCTTCCGGTCGATTGGCGGTTCAATTTTTTTGACGCCGAAGAGGTCGCCTACCCCGACGATTGGGACGCGAATCCGCCCACCGTCCATCAAGATTCCAGCCGTATCGCCTACACCGCGACCTACGGCAACCGGTTCACGGGGGACGAAGTGATCCTGCTCGAACGGGCCTTCGACGAGATCGAGCCCGAGGGCTTCGCCCTCCTGCGCGCCGCTGGCGAAACATCACAAGTCGCCGCCTTCCAGGTAGCCGAGGCGGAGAAGGTCTCGCGCTCCGACTTTGGAATCCAGGGCAAAGCGACCCTGCTGCGCCTGGTCGCTGACGCGTCGAGCGAAGACAGCGAAGAAACCGTGCCGGGAATCGACACCTTCGGTTTCCGCGAAACGACCATCTTGGCCGGTAGCCACCTGTTGCCACTGAGCGAGGTTCCCGTGGATGGTCCGGTGAGTGGCGCCCAGTTGGAACTGGACCGCGCTTTGGAAGGGACCATCGTACCCGGCCAGCGGATCGCGCTCACCGGCGAACGGGCCGACGCGGGTGGCGCCCTGGTGGTGCGCGAGATTCGCACCGTGATCGATGCCACCTTGAGCGGCGGGGTCACCGTGCTCCACCTCGACGCCAAGCTGGAGTACTCCTACCGGCGCGACAGTCTGCGCATCAACGCCAACGTTGCCCCCGCCACCCACGGGGAGAGCAAGGCGGCGATCCTGGGCAGCGGCGACGCCGGCAGCCCCTTCCAACGTTTCGCGCTCAAAGACTCACCGCTCACCTACTTGCCGGCTTCCACCCCCAGCGGCGGCCAGAGCAGCCTCGAAGTGCGGGTCAACGGCGTCGCCTGGCACGAGCAGCCGGACCTCTACCGGGCGGGTCCCCAGGAGCGCGCCTTCACCACCCGGCGGCGCGACTCAGGGATCACCGAAGTGCTCTTCGGCGACAGCGTGCGCGGTACCCGGCTGCCCAGCGGTAACGACAATGTGACCGCCGAGTATCGCGTGGGGGTCGGCCTGGACGGCCACGTCAACGCCGGTCGAATCTCGCTGATCGCCACCCCCACCTTGGGGGTCAAAGAGGTGATCAACCCGCTGGCCAGCGGCGGCGGGGAAGATCCGGAAGAGCGCGACATGGCTCGCCGCAACGCCCCGCTCACCGTACTCACCCTCGACCGGGTGGTTTCGCTCCAGGACTTCGAAGACTTCTCGCGCGCCTTCTCGGGCGTTGGCAAGGCGCGCGCCGACTGGCTGTGGGACGGCGTCACCCGCCGCGTCCACGTCACCGTGGCCGGCGCCGACGGCGAACCGCTGCCGGCCGACTCGCCCCTGCCGGCCGACCTGCGCGCCGCCATCCGCGAGTTCGGCGACCGCTACATCCCCTTCTCGGTCGGCCCCTTCTCGCGCCGTCTATTCACCGTCTCCGTGTTGCTGCGCATCCACCCGGACTACGAAGCGGAGGTGGTGCAAGAGGTGGCCGAAGCGGCTCTCGCCGAAGCTTTCTCCTTTGCCGCGCGAGACTTCGGCCGGGCGGTGCACAAGAGCGACCTGTTGGCGGTCTTGCACCGCCTCGACGGGATCGAGGCGGCGCAGGTCGAGACCCTGGCGCTAGTGCCGGCGGCCGGGGGCGCGCCGGTTCCGGCGACCCAGGGCGCCGCCGGGCTGCGGCTGGATCCGCTCCCCGCCCGTCTCGGACCGCCCGATGAGCGCGGCCGGCCGACGGTGCTCGGCGCCGAGCTGCTGGTGCTCGCCCCACTGGGCGTCACCCTCGGAGGGTTGTCATGAGTTTCTCCTCTAGCCACCTGACGAGCGAACGGCTGTACGAGCTCATGCCGGCCATCCACCGGCTGCGCGACGCCGACCAGGGTTACCCGCTGCGCGACTTGATCGAGCTGATGGCGCGCGAGGGGAGGGTGGTCGAGGCCGATATCGCCGCCCTCCACGAGAACTGGTTCGTCGAGAGCTGCGCCGACTGGGTGGTGCCCTACATCGGCGACTTGCTGGCCATCGTGCCGCTGGCCGACACCGGATTTTCGCCTCGCGCCGAAGTCGCCAACACCATCGGCTACCGGCGACGCAAGGGGACGGCGGCGCTGCTCGAACAGTTGGCGCGCGATGTCACCGGCTGGCCAGCGCGGGTTGTCGAACACTTCGAGCGGCTGGCGACGACGCAGTACCTGAATCACACCCGGCCGCACAATCTGTCGTGGACCGGCCTGGGCGACGCCAACGCGCTGGAGCTGCTCACCCGACCGTCCGACGGCCCGTTCGAGAGCGCCACGCACACCGCCGAGGTACGCCGGATCGGGCCGCGTCGGGGTCGCTACAACATCCACGAGGTGGCGATCCACCTCTTCCGCTTGGGAGCCTATCCCTTGACCCGGGTACATGCGCGGGCCCTCGACGGCAGCGGCCGACGTTTCACCTTCAGCCCGTTGGGCAACGACGCGCCCCTCTTCAACCAGCCGCGCGGCGAGGCCGACCCGGCCACCATCGCGGCCGAACTCAACGTGCCGGTGCCGATCCGCCGCCGGGCGCTGCACCGTGCCCTCCACGGTGCCACCGGCGACTACTACGGCGCCGAGGCGTCGATTCGAGTTTGGCTCGACGGAACCGAGGTGGAACTCGACCCGATCGTCGCATGTCATTTAGAGGATTGGGCGCGCCAGCCCGAAGCCGGCCAGGTGGGGATCGACCCGGCGCTCGGTCGCCTCGCTCTGCCCGAGGGGGAGAGCGCCGAAGTGGCTGAGGTCTCCTTCAGCTACGGCTTCCCGGCCAACCTGGGCGGCGGTCCCTACCGGCGCGAGGAGAGCTTCACGCGGATCGAAGGCGAACTGACCTTGCAGGTGGGGGGGACGGTCGAGCCGGGCGATCCGCCACCCTTGGACACCGTCGACGAAGCGGTCACCGAGTGGCGGAACGCTGGCCGGCCCTCGGCGGTGATCGCCATCCACGATTCGCGGACCTACCGCGAAACCTTGACCCTCTCGATCCCCGACGACGTTCGCCTGGAGCTGCGCGCCGCCGACGGCGAGCGACCTCTGTTGGAGCTAGAAGGCGAGCTCGACGTGACCGGCGGCGAGGCCAGCACCTTCGAGATCAACGGGCTGTTGGTGGCCGGTATCGACGGGGGTGGCGCGCTGCGTGTAGGCGGCTCGCTGGATCGGCTGACGCTGCGCCACTGCACCCTGGTGCCGGGTCTCGGCTTTGCGGCGCCAGCCGGCCCGCTGCCGGTTGGAGAGGGGCCTCCACCGTTCGAACCGAGCGCGCCCGGGGCACCCAGCTTGATCGTTGAAAGCGCTCAGGCCGAGGTGCTGATCGAGCGCTCGATCCTGGGCGCAATCGAAAGCGCATCGGAAGCCGAGTTCGAGATCCGCGACTCCATTCTCGACGCGGGCGACCCGGCGTCGTCGGCCTACGGCGGAGTGAGCGGTGAGCCCTTTGGCGGGCCGGTGGTGATCTCCGCGGTGACCGTCGTCGGCACTCTTGACACCCGCCAGATGACCCTGGGCGAGAACAGCATTTTCTTGGGCGTGGTCACCGCCGAACGGCGTCAGCAGGGCTGCGTGCGTTTCTCGTTCGTCTTGCCGCAATCTCGCGTGCCGCGGCGCTACCGCTGCCAGCCGGTGATTCCGGCCGGGTCGTCCGCCGACGAAACGGCACGGTTGACCGACCGCGTGCGCCCGGTCTTCACCTCGTTGACCTACGGCCATCCGGCCTACGGTCAACTCGACCGGCGCACCGCCGGGGTCATCGAACGCGGCGCCGAGGACGGCTCCGAGATGGGCGCTTATTTCTCGCTCAAGACCCCACAGCGACTCGACAACCTAGATCGCCGTCTCGGCGAGTACCTGCGCGCCGGCCTGGAGGCTGGCATCTTTTGCTCAACATGAATGGTGACTCCACACTCCGCGGCCTTGCGACTTTGAGGATAGGACTATGAAAGGCGACTTCACCCGCTTCACCTTCGACCGCGCCAAGCGTTACTCTAGCGTGCGTATGCAGCAAGGCCGGGTTCAACTGGATGCTGACTGGAACGAGCAGGTCGATATCGATCGCTACCTGCGCGAGACGGCGCTGGCCGATGTCATCGGCCGCTGCGGCGTGCCCAAAGACGAGAACGGCGGCGGCTTCCGCGTCACCGTCACCGAGGATGGCAGCCTGACGATCTCCCACGGGCGCATCTATGTCGACGGCATCCTGTGCGAGAACCTGCCGCCGCGGGTGCACCAGGCGGACCTCACTGCTCCGAACGGTCCGAACGATCTTCCCTTCGACGCCGACGCCGACGCCGACGGCAATGGCCTACCGGACAACCTGGTGGCCGATCTGGGGGATGCGGCCGACGGCCTGCTGATCACCGCCCAGGAAGATCTACCGCTACCCGGCGACGCCACCCTGGCCGACCTGATCGAGCTGGTCACCCCGGACGGCGGCGCGGCGGGGAGTTACCTGGTCTATCTCGACCTCTGGCAGCGCCACCTGACGGCGCTCGAAGAGCCGGCGATCCGCGAGGTGGCACTCGGCGGCCCGGACACCGCTACCCGCACCCGCACCCTGTGCCAGGTCAAAGTGGTGCCGGCGACAGACGCGGCGGGCAACGCGGCCGGTTGCGACGACGAAGTGGCGGCCTACGACGAAGCCACCGCGCCCCCGTCCGGCTGCCTCCGCGCCCGCGCTCGCCCGGCCGACGACCTCGAATCGCCCTGCGTCGTCCCCGCGGCGGCCGGCTACACGCGGCTTGAGAACCAGCTCTACCGGGTCGAGGTCCACGCGGGCGGTGAGTTGGGTGGTGGCGGACCCACCCCGACCTTCAAGTGGTCGCGCGACAACGGCCACGTGGTCACCGAATGGCGTTCCACCGACGGTAACGAAGTCGAAGTGGCGAGCTTCGGCCGCGACGACGTGCTCGGCTTCCAGCCGGACGAGTGGGTCGAGCTGACCGACGATGGCCGCGAGCTGCGCGGCGAGTCGGGGCAGTTGCGACGGATCAGCGGATTTGGCGATGAGACACTCATCCTCGACGCCGCGCCGGGCGATCCCGATCCGCTGCATCTCTCCAAGGTGCGGCGCTGGAACATGACCGGCTTGGGCGGCGCGGAGGAGATCGCCGCCGCCCCCGACGACGAGGGTTGGATCCACCTCGAAGGCGGAGTGCAGATCGACTTCGCCCCCGGCACCTACCGCGTCGGCGACTACTGGGTGATCCCGGCCCGCGCCTTCCTCGGCGAGAACGCCGGGGCGGTGGAATGGCCGGACGACAGCGGCGGTCAGCCGGCCTTTCGCTCGCCGCACGGCATCGAGCACCACTACTGCCGGCTGGCCGTGGTCGAGTTCGACGGCGAGAACTTTCTCGGTGAGGCGACCGACTGCCGGCCGACCTTCTGCCCCTTGACCGATCCGCAACCGGCCGGCGAAGGGTGCTGTTGCTGCACGGTGAGCGTCGGCGATGGGGTGATCAGCGAGGGCGACGTCAACGACCTCGCCGCCGGCTGGCAGCAGGCGCTCGCCGAGGCGGCGCCGGGCGAGGCGATCGAACTCTGTCTGCTCCCCGGCCGGCATGTCTTGACCGAGACTCTGACCCTCGATCGCGGGCGGGTGCGGATACGCGGCTGTTCCGGCGCCAGCCAGGTCGAGGCGCCGTCCGCGGCGCCGGCCTTCGTGGTCAGTGGCGATCGCGTCACCTTCGAGGGCTTCTCGCTGATCGGCGGGAGCCCGGAGCCGTTGATCGAGGCGACCGGCGACCTCTTCGTCGTTCGCGAGATGGAACTGAGCAACCGCGCCGGTGCGCTGCTCGTCGCCCTGAGCGGGATCGGCCTGCGCTTCATCGACAATCGTTGCCGGGTGGGTACCACCTTCGGTGTCGAGATCAGCGGTGTCGACATGCGGGTGGAGCGCAACCGCTTCGATAACTTCAGCGGTAGTCTGGCGACCGACAGTCGCGGCATGCTGCACTTGGCGGCTGGCACCACCGAGGCCGCCATTTTCGACAACGACTTCCGGAACGCTCCCGGCCACGCCATCACCCTGGGCGGGCAGATTCCGCAACTTCCCAACCCGGTCGCCGGGGTGCCGACGAACACCCTGGTGGGGCTGGCGCGCCTCTCCTCGCCCTTCGTGCGCGAAGTGCTGATCGCGCGCAATCGCATCGTCGGCGCCGCCGGCTCGGGAATCACCACCAGCTTCCTCCTGCGCGACCCGCTCGGGGTGGGGGGAATCGATGCCGATGGGGATGGGCAGGTCGATCTCGGCCCGCTCGATGGCGCAGACTTCGCCACCGCTCTGCCGGCGCGAATCGAGGGCTTGACGGTGGTCGGCAACCTGATTCGCGACTGCGTCGAACGGGGCCCAGAACTGGGTGCGCGCCCGGACGGGGCGCCCTACGGCGGCGTCGTCCTGGGCCATGTCGAACGGTTGAGCGTGAACGGCAACACCATCGTCGGCAATGGCGCCAGCCAAGCCGCCGCCAGCACCGCCACCCCGGCGGTGGCGGTGGCGGGGATCTTCGTCCAAGACGGACGCGCCGTCGAAGTCACCGGCAACCGGGTTGTGGATAACGGCCTCGATAACCAAGACGTCGCTCGCGCCGCCGGCCCCGAAGGGGGAATTGTGATGCTAGAGATCACCGTCGATCTGGAGGTGGCGAGCAGCGACCCCGCGACCGGCCTCGTGTCCCAGCGCCCCGCGGGGCCCTCGGCGGCCCGGGTTTGCAACAACCAGGTGGAGTCGGTGCGCGGGCTGGCCCTGCAACTCGGCGGTTCTGGACCGATGCAGGCCGATGGCAACCAGATCTCGCGCATCCGCCGCACTGGCGACCCGGCCACCGGCGCGGTGTTGATTGTCAACAGTGGGCTGGCGCCCATCCTCGGTGGTCTAGCGCGCCTGGTCGGCGCCGCCGGCCTCGTCATCGATACCCAGATCGACGACCTCCTGGCCAGCGAGCCCTTCGTGCGTGGTGGTCCGGTCAGCTTTTGCGGCAACCAGGTGCGCTTCGATCAGCGCGCCGAGTTCGACCCCTTGTCGGTCGCTGTGATGAGCTTTGACGACGTGGCCTTCTGCGACAACCGGCTCGATAGCCGGCTGCCGGGCTCAGGCCTGCGGGCCTTCGTCTTCGGAGTCACCGTCCGCTGCGAGGGTAACGGGATGGCGGAGACCCTGGGTAGCGCCCTGCTGTCGCTGTGGAGCTACGGCTTTGTTCAGTCCACCGGTACCGGCAACCAGGGCAGCCACTGCATCTTGATCGAGATAGGGTCATTTGGGATCAAAGCCGATGCCCACAACCTGGCTTTTTGCTGCTCCGATCCAGAGCTGCGAATCCTCGAACTCCAAGACCGGCAGCCCTTCCCGTGCCAGCCACCGCAGCCGCCGCCAGGCGGTGGCCTGGTGGTCAACAACGCTTTCATCGCCCTTGACCAGTGATCGTCCAACGAGGATGAACACGAAACAGCAAGAAGATCTGCGCAACCGCGGCCAAGAACTCCTGGCCTCCTTCGATATCGCGGGGCGACGAACGCTACGCCGTAGCGCCGGCTTTGAACGGCTGCGCGAGGCGGCCTTGCGCACCGAACACGCGGTGCTGGCCCAGCGCCACGGCGCCGAGGCGGCACGGACGGTGGCGGCCGCTCGACGGCTGTCAATACAAGAACTCGCGGTGAGCGAAGCGCTAGCGACCGCCGCCACGGCGGCGGCCGGCGAACGGATCGCGCGCGATGACGCCGCCGTTCTCGGCCAGATCAGAGGACCCGGCGGGCGGCCGATGGCCGGCCTTTCCGTCACCCTGACCGACGCGCGCAAGAGCCCCGGCAAGGGTTCCAAGAAATACCACCTCGCCCGCACCGAGACGGATAGCGCGGGGTTCTTCCTGCTCAAGGCGAAGGAGAAAGAGTTCGCCCGCTTCTTCGCTCGCTCGAAGCAACTAGTACTGAAAGTGGAGGGTGGACCCTTCGAGGTCAACCATGTGCTGGTGCGACCCCTCGGCGAGCGCAAGCGGCGGTTGCGGAAAATCGACATCGAGCTGCCCCCGGAGGCGCTCAACGCCACTCCCGCACCTCCGGCACCTCCCGCTACGCCGAGCGGAGCCTTCGAGGATCTTGCGGCCGAGGCCGACGACGCCCCCGCCTTCGGCCACTCCACGGGCGCAATCGAGACGGCAGTCGAAGCGGGGCCGGCACCGGTGGCGGACACTAAGATCCTCCTTGCCCAGGGTGCGAAAGGCGAGCTGGTGCGACAAGTTCAACTCCAGCTTCGCGAAGCCGGCTTCAGCCCCGGCAAAGCCGATTCCGACTTTGGCTCCAACACCCGCCGGGCCCTAACCGCCTTCCAACAAGATCGCGGCCTCGAAGCCAGCGGCGAGGCCAGCGGGGAAGTCAACGGGGCGACCTGGCGCGCCCTAATGCCGACCGATCCGCCCACCGTCGAAGAGCGCAGCCTGCAAGTGACCTCCGCCTTCGAGGGCCACGGCTTCGGCCTGGCCCAAGGCAACAGGGACGACGCCGGCATCACCTGGGGCATCATCGGCTTCACCCTACGCCACGGCGAGATCGGCAAGATCGTCAAGGCCATCCACCAGAACCAGCCGGAGATCCTGGCCGAAGACTTCGGCCCCACCCGCAGCCAAACCCTGCTGGAGATCCTCGACCAGCCTCTCGACGAACAAATCGCCTGGGCCGACTCGATCAGCCTGGTGAGCAACAAGGCGCGGTTGCACAAGCCCTGGCGCGAAGCCTTCGCCCGCTTCGGCGAACGCCCTGAAGTCCAAGCGTTGCAAATGGAGCGAGTCGAAAAAGGCTACCTAGCCCCCGCCCGACGTACCGCCGAAGAGCTAGAGCTGACCGGCGAACTCGGCCTCGCCCTCTGCTTCGACGCCCACGTCCAAAACGGCGGTGTCAAACGGGCCTCCCGGCGCCAGATCGAAGAGCACAGAGCAGCCACCCCCCCCGCCAACCAGCAAGCCCTCCGCGAAATCGTCGCCAACGCCGTCGCTGACAAGGCCCGCGTGCGCTTCCGCGAAGATGTGCGCTCCCGCAAGCTGACCCTGGCTATCGGCGAGGGTGAAGTGCACGGGCGCTTCTACGAGCTGCGCAGTTGGGGGTTGGGCTAGCGGCTTCGTCACCTGATCGCTATCCGCACTCAGTGCTGCAACCATACGAAGACATCAAGCTCATGATCGACGATGTCATCATCCAGATCGACAGCGGGAAGCTCCAGATCGACGAGTTCCTCGAAGTTAAGCGGAGCGAGAGTGCCTAACAAGGTGGTGTCGCCGACGTGGGGACAGTCACTAAGAAAAGTTGCCTTGAAATCCCGGTGACCAGCGCCTCTCCGCCGGAGTCTCTACCAGAATGCTAGACTTTCACCGAGGCACGTCCATGATCGCACCCGTCGAAACCAAGAGCCAGTTGCTGCAGCGACTCCGCGGCTGCGAGTCAGAGTTGCGCGGTTTCGGTGTGGGGCGTCTTGCACTCTTCGGTTCATTTGTTCGCGAGGAACAGGGCCCAGATAGCGACGTGGATGTGCTCATCGAGTTCCAGGCGGGCATGAAGAACTTTGACAACTTCATGGGGATTGCCTTCCTGCTTGAAGACATCCTCCAGCGGCGAGTCGAGCTGGTTACCACCGAGGCTCTCAGCCCCTACATAGGCCCTCGTATCCTCAACGAGGTCGAGGATGTCCTTCTCGCCGCTTGACTACCTTCAGCACATCCTCGACGAGGTCAACTTCCTCTTTGAGCGAGCTGAAGAACTCAACCGAGCCGATTTTCTCGATGACCAGACGCTCCAGCGTGCTTGCGTTCGAAGCCTGGAGATTATTGGCGAGGCGACCAAGAACATACCGCGGCAATTCAGGGCGAGCCATCCCCAGATCGAGTGGCGAGCGATGGCCGGGATGCGAGACCACCTGATTCACGCCTACTTCAACGTGGACTATGAACTCGTTTGGGATGTCATGTCGGCCAAGATTCCTCTCCTCAGAGAACAGCTATACGCTCTCCTTGGGGCGGTTGAGTGAACTTGACGAAACGCCCGTCGGCGAACTGGGAGACGGTCACGTAGAAGAGCCGGCCCCATGTAGCTGAGAGTCAACGAAAGGCACGATCCGTCCAACTCGGCGGATCTCGATCAGGCCGGGCCAGCTCGCCTGCGCCGACTCGATCAGCCTGGTGAGTAACAAGGCGCGGCTGCACAAACCCTGGCGCGAAGCCTTCGCCCGTTTCGGCGAACGCTCCGAAGTCCAAGCGCTGCAAATGGAGCGAGTCGAAAAAGCCTACCTAGCCCTTCCTCCTCACCGATCTTCTACTCCAACGCCGTATGCACCTATGGCATTTCGTAACGAAATCGGTGAGAAGAAAGGGCTAGCCCGCGACCATCGCCAGCACCCGCTGGACGATATTCTCGGCGGTGAAGCCGAAGTGGCGGGCGAGATCGGCGGCCGGGGCCGACTCGCCGTAGCCCTCCTGGCATAGCGTTTCGCCCTCGCTGCCC